>JAJZPJ010000149.1 GCA_021811225.1 Pseudomonadota bacterium | reverse complement strand
CCGAGGTCTTGCCGATCTCGTCGTGGCGCCCGATCTCCAGCCGTCGGGTCAGGTCGCCCTCGCCGGCGGCGATCTGCGCCAGGCTGCCGGCGAGCTTCGCCAGCGGCGCCGACACCGAACGATCGACGAACAGGTAGAGGAAGGCGATCAGCAATACCAGTATTCCCGAGGCCAGCGCCGCTATCTTCATGATCGAGTCGCGGATCTCGGCTTCGATCTTGGCGAGCGAAATCTTCATGCTCACCGCACCCAGCACCGTGCCCGCCGGCACCGCGTGGCACATCAGGCAGTTCTTGCCCAGGTAGTTGGTCTGCGCCACCACCGGAATGACCGCGCGCAGGCTGTCCCCCTGCGCGTCTTTCACGGTCTCGAAATAAGACTTGCCGCTCGAGAGCACCTGGCGCTCGATCGCATCCGGGTGGCTCTCCTCGGCGGTGCCCGGCCCGAACTGCTTGATGATCGGCTCGCCGCGGAGGACCTTCAGGCCCTTGATGTCCTCTTCCTGCTTGACCTGGTCGAGATAGACCGCGCGCTGGGCGACCTGGCCGGTGATCATCATGCCGGTCAGCGCGGCCAGCGTCATCTGATGGACGCTCTCGGCGAAGTCGCGCGCCTGGCGGATGCCCATCGCCTGCTGTTGCGCCGCCACCAGCCAAATGACGCCGGCCCAGGCCAACAACAGCACCACGGAGATGCCGACCACCAGGCGTACCCATATCTTCGACTCGTTCTGCGCTTCCGCTTCCATCTCGCTCCCTCTTTCCAATCCAATCTTATAGTTAAAAGCGATTCTACCCGTTCTTGCGCCATCGACCCCGGGGAAATCCGCTCGAGGCATGCGCTACAATCCGCGCATGCTGCCCCCCTACGCTCTCGCCCGCCCGCTGCTCTTCGGCCTCGACGCCGAGACCGCGCACGAACTGACCATCGCCGCGCTGCACCGTTTCTCCTGCCTGTTGCCCGCACCCCGGGCGAGCGATGACCCGCCGGTCACCGTGATGGGGCTCGCCTTCCCCAATCGCGTCGGCCTGGCCGCGGGTCTCGACAAGAACGGTGTAGCCATCGACGGACTGGCCAAGCTGGGTTTCGGCTTCGTCGAGATCGGCACCGTGACGCCGCGGCCGCAGCCGGGCAACCCGAGACCGCGCCTGTTCCGGCTGCCGGAACGGCAAGCGCTGATCAACCGCATGGGCTTCAACAACCACGGCGTCGATGCGCTGCTGGCCAACGTCGGGCGGGCGAAGTACCGGGGCATCCTCGGCATCAACATCGGCAAGAACGCCGACACCCCGATCGAGCGCGCCGCCGACGACTATCTGCTGTGCATGGAAAAGCTGTACCCGGCCGCGAGCTACATCACCGTCAATATCTCCTCGCCCAACACCAAGAACCTGAGGCAGCTGCAGGGCGCAGGCGAACTCGACGCGCTGCTGAAAACCCTGAAGGCGAAGCAGGCCGCGCTCGCCGACCGGCACGGCCGCTACGTGCCGCTGGCGCTCAAGATCGCACCCGATCTCGATCAGGCGCAGATCCTGGAAATCGCCGACGCCCTGCGTCGCCAGCGCATGGACGCGGTCATCGCCACCAACACCACGCTGTCCCGGAAAGGCGTCGAGGGCTTGCCCGGCGCCGCCGAGGCGGGCGGCCTGTCCGGCGCGCCGCTGTTCGAAGCGGCCACCGCGGTGACCGCCGCCCTGGTGCAAGCCCTGGCCGGGGAGATCCCGGTCATCGCCGCCGGCGGCATCACCGACGGCAAACGGGCGGCGGCGAAGCTCGCCGCCGGCGCAGTCCTGGTGCAGATCTACAGCGGCCTGATCTATCGCGGACCGGCGCTGGTGGCTGAATGCGTGCGCGAATGCGCGCGAATGACGGCACCGCGATGACCGACGCGCTGCTGATCCTGTCAGGCGCGCTCGTGCTCGGTCTCGGCCTGCGCACCGCCCGGTCCGACGCCAAGAAGGTGGATCCGCGGGTGCTGGCCGCCAGGATCGACGCGCTGCTGCCGCAGACCCAGTGCGGCAAGTGCGGCTATCCGGGTTGCCAGCCCTACGCCGAAGCCATCGCCCGCGGCGAGGCCGACATCAACCAGTGCCCGCCCGGCGGCGCCGCGGGCATCGCCAAGCTCGCGCGGCTGCTTCATCGCGGGATCAAGCCGCTCTCCGCCGCGCACGGCGTCGAGCAGCCCAGGGCAATCGCCCTCATCGAGGAGCAGCTGTGCATCGGCTGCACGCTGTGCATCCAGGCCTGCCCGGTCGATGCGATCGTCGGCGCGCCCAAGCAGATGCACACCGTCATCCCATCGCTGTGCACCGGCTGCGCGCTTTGCCTGCCGCCCTGCCCGGTCGATTGCATCCGCATGATCCCGACCGGGGACAGCGCCTACGATGCGGACGACGCCCGCGAGCGCTTCCGCCAGCGCAATCGCCGCCTCGAGCGCGAGCGCCGGGACAAGGCCGCCAGGCTCGCCGCCAAGGCCGCAGCAGCCGAACCACCGGCGGAGGACCCGAAGAAGGCGCTGATCGCCGCCGCCATCGAACGCGCGCGCCGGCAGAAGGAACAGGTCCGCCCGCAGAACGTGGACAATCTCAGTCCCGACGCGCAAGCCGCCATCGCCGCCATCGAGGCGCGGCGCTCGGCGGCGGACGTGCCGCCGGAGAAAACCTGAGCCGGCCATGACTCCGAAGAAGATCCGCGCGCTGTTCGAGCGCCTGGCCGCCGCCGATCCGGAACCGACCACCGAACTCGAGTACGGCACGCCCTTCCAGCTCTTGGTCGCGGTGATCCTGTCCGCCCAGGCCACCGACAAGGGGGTGAACCTCGCCACCCGCGCGCTGTTTCGCGACGCGCCGACGCCGCAGGCGATGGCGGCCTTGGGCGAGGCGGGGCTGGCGGGCTACCTCAAGACGATCGGCCTGTATCCGACCAAGGCCAGGAACGTTGCGGCCATGGCCCGTCTGCTGGTCGAGCGCCACGAGGGACAGGTGCCGCGCGATCGCGCCGCGCTGGAGGCGCTGCCCGGCGTCGGGCGCAAGACCGCCAACGTGATCCTGAACACCGTCTTCGGCGAGCCGGTGATCGCGGTCGACACCCACATCTTCCGCCTGGCCAACCGCACCGGCCTGGCGCCGGGCAAGGACGTCCGGGCGGTGGAAGAAAAGCTCACGCGCGCGGTGCCGCCGGAATTCCGCCGCCACGCGCATCACTGGCTGATCCTCCACGGCCGCTACGTCTGCAAGGCGCGAAAGCCCGAATGCTGGCGCTGCGTGATCCGCGACCTGTGCCAGTTTCCGGACAAGGTGCCCGGCCCCGATGTTTAATCCGACGCGCGACCAGGCGCGGCGCTTCTTCGTCGAGGCCTGGGACAAGGAACGCCGGGGCCTCGAGCGCTCGCCGCTGGAGCGGCTGGCCGCCGGCATCGTCCTGCTCCATCCCGAATACCACGGACTGCTGGCGAGCGGCGCGGCGGCGCTGGCGCGCGAATGGCCGCCGGAAGCGGGCCAGACCAATCCCTTCCTGCATCTGTCCTTGCATCTGGCGGTGGAGGAACAATTGACGATCGACCAGCCGCCGGGCATCGGCGCATTGTTCGCCTCGCTGGTCCTGTCCCGGGCCGATCGCCACGCGGCGCTGCACGAGCTGCTCGAATGCCTGGGCGAGACGGTCTGGCAGGCGCAGCGCAACGCCGCCGCGCCCGACGCCGCCGCCTATCTCGACTGCGTCAGGCGCCGCCTGGACTAAGCGCCGTTTTCAGAACGGATAGCGCGGCGCGCTGTCCTTGATCGTCACCCGCTGCCACTGGGTGAACTCCTCCCAGTTCGCCGGCCCGCCGTGACGGCCGCCGTTGCCCGAGGCGCCGCGCCCGCCGAAGGGGATGTGCGGCTCGTCGGCGACGGTCTGGTCGTTGATGTGCAGGAGGCCGGTCGGGATGCGCTCGGCCAGCGCCAGGGCGCGGCTGGTCGAGGCGCTGATGATGCCCAGCGACAGGCCGTACTCGGTGCGGTTGGCGAGGCTCACCAGCTCGTCCTCGCTGGAGAAGCTGACCACCGAGGCCACCGGCCCGAACACCTCCTCGTCGAAGGCACGCATCCCGGGCTTGACGCCGGTGAGCACCGTCGGCTGGTAGAACAGCCGGTCGAAGCTGCCGCCCGCTCTCAGCACCGCGCCCTGCTTGACGCTGTCCTCGACGATGGCGTGCACCCGGTCGCGCTGGCGCGCGCTGATCAGCGGACCGAGCGCCACCTGCTGGGAGGCCGGATCGCCGACGCGGCGGCCGGCCTGGGTGGAGCCGGTGAAGGAAATCATGATCACGTTCGGATCGGTGACCAGCGCCTCGCCGGCATCGACCCCGCCGGGGTTTTCGCTAATAAGCCCAATTGGAATAATTGTGACATGAAGGAAATGCACGCCCGCCCGCCGCGATACAATGGCGCCCTCCCCACCCGAGGATGTTTCCGATGCGTTTCGAAGGCAGCAGCCAATACGTCGCCACTCCCGACCTGATGCTCGCGGTCAATGCCGCGATCGCGCTGGAGCGGCCGCTCCTGATCAAGGGCGAGCCGGGCACCGGCAAGACCATGCTGGCCGAGGAGGTGGCCGCAGCGCTGGGCCTGCCGCTGTTGCAGTGGCACATCAAGTCCACCACCAAGGCGCAGCAGGGCCTCTACGAATACGACGCGGTCTCGCGCCTGCGCGACTCGCAGCTGGGCGACGGCCGGGTCAATGACATCGGCAACTACATCCTCAAGGGCGTGCTCTGGCAGGCGTTCGAGGCCGGCGAACGGGCCATCATCCTGATCGACGAGATCGACAAGGCCGACATCGAGTTCCCCAACGACCTGCTGCGCGAACTCGACCGCATGGAGTTCTACGTCTATGAGACGCGCCAGCTGGTCAAAGCCCGCCAGCGGCCGCTGGTGTTCATCACCTCCAACAACGAGAAGGAGCTGCCCGACGCCTTCCTGCGCCGCTGCTTCTTCCACTACATCAAGTTCCCCGACAAGGAGACGATGCAGCGGATCGTCGACGTGCACTTCCCCGGCATCAAGCAGGCGCTGCTGAAGGAGGCGCTGCAGGTGTTCTTCGAGCTGCGCGACGTGCCGGGTCTCAAGAAGAAGCCCTCGACCTCGGAACTGCTCGACTGGCTGAAGCTGCTCCTGGCCGAAGACATCCCGCCCGAGGCGCTGCGCTCCCAGGACAGGAAGGTCACGGTGCCGCCGCTCGCCGGCGCGCTGCTCAAGAACGAGCAGGACGTGCATCTGTTCGAGCGGCTGGTGTTCATGGCCAGACAGAATCGCTGAAGCCGTTTAACGGATGCTGATCGATTTCTTCCTCCACCTCAAGGCGGCCAGGCTGCCGGTGTCGACCAAGGAATTCCTGGCGCTGCTCGAAGCGCTGCAGGCGCGCGTCATCGAGCACAGCCTGGACGACTTCTACTTCCTCGCGCGCGCGATCCTGGTCAAGGACGAGGCCAACTACGACAAGTTCGACCGCGCCTTCGGCGCCTACTTCAAGGGCGTCACCGAGATTCCCGGGCTGGAGGCCGAGATTCCCGAGGACTGGTTGAAGCTCCTGATGCAGAAGCACCTGACGCCGGAGGAGAAGGCGAAGCTGGAGAAGCTCGGCTGGGACCAGCTGATGGAGCAGTTGAAAAAGCGCCTGGAGGAGCAGAAGGGCCGGCACAACGGCGGCTCGAAGTGGATCGGCACCGGCGGCAGTTCGCCCTTCGGCAACGGCGGCTATCACCCCGAGGGCATCCGCATCGGCGGCCAATCGGCGGGCAACCGCAGCGCGATCAAGGTCTGGGAGAGCCGCGAGTTCAGGAACCTCGACGACTCGGTGGAGCTGGGCACGCGCAACATCAAGGTGGCATTGCGAAGGCTGCGCCGCTTCGCGCGCGAGGGCGCGGCCGAGGAGCTGGATCTGGACGGCACCATCCGCGACACGGCGCACAACGCCGGCTGGCTCGACATCAAGATGCGCCCGGAGCGCCACAACAAGATCAAGGTGCTGCTGTTCCTCGACATCGGCGGCTCGATGGACGACCACATCAAGCTGTGCGAGGAGCTGTTCTCCGCCGCCAAGAGCGAGTTCAAGCACCTCGAATACTTCTACTTCCACAACTGCATCTACGACTACGTCTGGCGCGACAACCGCCGCCGCCACGCCGAGCGCTTCCCGCTCGTAGACGTGATGCACAAGTACGGCGACGACTACAAGCTGATCCTGGTGGGCGACGCCACCATGAGCCCCTACGAGATCCTCCAGGCCGGCGGCAGCGTCGAATACATGAACGAGGAGCCGGGCGCTGCCTGGCTCGCCCGCCTGCTCGAACGCTACCCCCGTTCGGTGTGGTTGAATCCCGAGCCCGAGCGGCTGTGGGAATACCGCCACTCGATCCAGATCATCCGCGACCTGATGGCC
>JAJZPJ010000004.1 GCA_021811225.1 Pseudomonadota bacterium | reverse complement strand
CGCACCTCGTTGATGATGCGGTTGGAGACGCGCCCCAGCAGCGCGTGAGGCAACTCGGCCCACTGCGCGGTCATGAAGTCCTGGGTCTGCACCGCGCGCAGGGCGACGACGTACTCGTAGGTGCGGCCGTCGCCCATCACGCCGACCGATTTCACCGGCAGGAACACGGCGAAGGCCTGGGAAGTCTTGTCGTACCAGTCGGCGGCGCGCAGCTCGTCGATGAAGATCGCGTCGGCGCGGCGCAGCAGATCCGCGTACTCCTGCTTCACTTCGCCCAGGATGCGCACGCCCAGGCCCGGTCCCGGGAAGGGATGGCGATAGACCATTTCGTGCGCCAGACCCAGAGCCACTCCCAGTTCGCGCACCTCGTCCTTGAACAGCTCGCGCAGCGGCTCCAAGAGCTTCAGATGCAGCGTCTCGGGCAGGCCGCCGACGTTGTGGTGGCTCTTGATGGTGTGCGCTTTCTTCTTGCCGCCCTGGGCCACCGCCGATTCGATCACGTCGGGATAGATCGTGCCCTGCGCCAGCCACTTCGGGTCGGTGCCCTTCTTCCGCAGTTTCTCGGCCTCGGCCTGGAACACCTCGATGAATTCGCGACCGATGATCTTGCGTTTGCGCTCCGGCTCGGCCACTCCCGCCAGGTGTCCCATGAACTGCGCCGCGGCATCGACGTGGACCACCTTGACGCCGAGATTGCGGGCGAAGGTCTGCATCACCTGCTCCGCTTCGTTCAAGCGCAGCAGGCCGTTATCGACGAAGACGCAGGTGAGCTGGTCGCCGATGGCGCGATGGATCAGCGCCGCCGCGACGCTGGAGTCCACGCCGCCGGACAGGCCGAGGATGACTTCGTCGCTGCCGACCTGCTCCCTGATCCTGGCCACCGACTCGGCGACGTAATCGGGCATGTTCCAATCGTGGCCGCAGCCGCAGATGTCGTGCACGAAGCGGGCCAGGATGTCCTTGCCCTTCAGGGTGTGCGTCACTTCCGGGTGGAACTGCACCGCATAGAAACGGCGGCCCTCGTCGGCCATGGCGGCGATCGGCGTGGCGTCGTTGCCGGCGATCACCGAGAAACCGGGCGGCATCATGGTCACCTTGTCGCCGTGGCTCATCCAGACGTCGAGCAGGCCGTGGCCTTCCGCGTTGCTTCGGTCCTCGATGCCCGCGAACAGCTTCGAATGGCCGCGGGCGCGGATCTCGGCATAGCCGAACTCGCGCTTGTGGCCGCTCTCGACCTTGCCGCCGAGCTGGAAAGCCATGGTCTGCATGCCGTAGCAGATGCCCAGCACCGGCACGCCGAGATCGAACACCGCCTGCGGCGCCTGCGGCGTCTCGTCCTCATAGACCGAGTTCGGTCCGCCCGAGAGGATGATGCCCTGGGGATCGAACTCGCGGATGAAGGCGTCGGAGACGTCGTTCGGATGCAGTTCGCAATAGACCTGCTGTTCGCGCACCCGGCGGGCGATCAACTGGGTGAACTGCGAACCGAAATCTAGAATCAGTATCTTCTGGTGCATGGAATCAATTCACGTGGTAGTTCGGCGCTTCCTTGGTGATCTGCACGTCATGGACGTGCGACTCGCGGATGCCCGCCGAGGAGATCTCGACGAATTCGGCGCGCATCCGCATCTCGTCGATGGTCGCGCAGCCGACGTAGCCCATCGAGGCGCGCAGCCCGCCCATCAATTGGTGGATCACCGCGCCGACCGTGCCCTTGTAGGGGACGCGGCCCTCGATGCCTTCTGGCACCAGCTTCTCGACGTTGGCTTCATTGTCCTGGAAGTAGCGGTCGGCGGCGCCCTCCTTCATCGCACCCAGGCTGCCCATGCCGCGGTAAGCCTTGTAGGAGCGGCCCTGGAACAGCACGGTCTCGCCCGGCGCCTCCTCGGTGCCGGCGAACAGGCCGCCCAGCATCACGGCGTTGGCGCCGGCGGCGATCGCCTTGGAGATGTCGCCAGAATAGCGGATGCCGCCGTCGGCGATCATCGGCACGCCGCTGCCGGCGAGCGCGGTGGCGACGTTGTCGATCGCCGTGATCTGCGGCACGCCGACGCCGGCGACGATGCGCGTGGTGCAGATCGAACCGGGGCCGATGCCGACCTTGACGCCGTCGGCGCCGTGATCGACCAGAGCCAAGGCCGCCGCGGCGGTGGCGATGTTGCCGCCGATCACCTCGACCTGCGGGAAGTTCTTCTTCACCCAGCGGACGCGATCCAGCACGCCTTGGGAATGGCCGTGGGCGGTATCGACCACCAGCACATCGACGCCGGCTTCGGCCAGCAGTTCGGCGCGCGTCTCGGTGCCTTCGCCGACGCCGATGGCGGCACCGACGCGCAGGTGGCCGAGGCTGTCCTTGCAGGCATTGGGGTACTCGGTCGACTTCAGGATGTCCTTGACGGTGACCAGACCACGCAGCTCGAAATCACCGTTGATGACCAGGACGCGCTCCAGGCGGTGCTTGTGCATCAGCGCCTTGGCCTCCTCGGCCGAGCTGCCCTCCCTGACGGTGATCAGGCGCTCGCGCGGCGTCATGATGTTCTTCACCGGCTGGTCGAGATTGGTCTCGAAGCGCAGGTCGCGGTTGGTGACGATGCCCACCACCTTGGTGCCCTCGACCACCGGCAGGCCGGAAAACTTGTGCAGACGGGTCAACGCCAGCACCTCGCGCACGCTCATCGAGGGCGGAATGGTGATCGGGTCTTTCAGCACGCCCGACTCGAAGCGCTTGACCTTGGCCACCTCGGCGGCCTGGGCCTTGGGGTTCAGGTTCTTGTGCATGATGCCGATGCCGCCCTCCTGCGCCAGGGCAATCGCCAGGCTGGATTCGGTCACCGTATCCATGGCGGCGGAGACCAGCGGCAGGTGCAGATCGATGTTGCGCGTCAGGCGGGTAGACAGCGTGACGTCTCGGGGCAGGATGGCGGAATGGGCGGGGACAAGCAGGACATCGTCGAACGTCAGAGCCTTGTGAAGGACACGCATCTTCTATCTTTCGTGCAAAAGCGTATTCTACCCCAAAAGCCCGGTAACACCCTGTAGCCGCTGGTAATCGGGGCCTCGGGCTCGCCATAAAAGCCCGAAGCGGGCAAGACTCCAGCGCGCCAGCCGCCGGCCGTTCTAAACATTACGCTTGACGTATATACGCCGACAGGAATATATTGCCGGCATGGACACCCAAGCGCTATTCGACGTACTGGTCGATGCGACCCGACGCCGCATCCTCGCCCTGCTGGCCGATCGGGGCGAGCTGTGCGTCTGCGAGCTGACCGCCGCGCTGGACGAGACCCAGCCGAAGATCTCGCGCCACCTCGGCGTACTGAAGGACGCCGGACTGGTGACGCCGCGCCGCGAGGGCACCTGGATGCACTACCGCCTGGCCGCCTCGCTGCCGCGCTGGGCGACCTCGCTGCTGGAGGCTCTGTCCGCAGGCGCCGTGCCCGAACTCAAGACCGACCTCAAGCGCCTGAGAGCCATGGCCGGCCGCCCTGGGCGCTCCGCCGCCTGATCCCACCGAGCGAAGGAGCCCCATGAACACGCTGACCGACACGACGAACATCCCCCGCCGCGCTCCCTGGGGCTGGCTGGCGCTCGGCCTTGCCGCCTGGGTGCTGGCCTACGCCAGCCTGATTCCGCTCGCCGACGCACTGGTCGCCGGACTGGGCCTCTCCCCGCAGACCCATCTGGGCGAGGCGCTGCAGTTCTTCTTCTACGACACCCCCAAGGTATTGCTGCTGCTCACCCTGATCGTCTTCGTCATGGGGGTGGTGCACACCTTCGTCGCGCCCGAGCGCACCCGCGCGCTGCTCTCCGGCAAACGGCTGGGCGTGGGCAACGTCATGGCGGCGACTCTCGGCATCGTCACGCCCTTCTGTTCCTGCTCGGCGGTGCCGCTGTTCATCGGCTTTCTCTCGGCCGGCGTGCCGCTGGGCGTGACCTTCTCCTTCCTGATCTCCGCGCCGATGGTCAATGAAGTCGCGCTGGCGCTGCTGTTCGGGATGTTCGGCTGGCAGGTGGCCGAGCTCTATCTCGGCCTCGGCCTCGCGGTGGCGATCGTCTCCGGCCTGGTGATCGGCAAGCTGGGCATGGAGCACTATCTCGAAGACTGGGTGCGCGAGATCCAGGCGGGCAGCGCGGCCCCGGCGAGCCCCGCGGATTACGCCGCCGAGGCACCGAGCTGGGCCGAGCGCATCGACGCCGGCGTCGATCACATCAAGGAGATCGTCGGCAAGGTCTGGCCCTACCTCATCGTCGGCATCGCCCTGGGCGCCGCCATCCACGGCTACGTGCCGCAGGACTTCATGGCCTCGATCATGGGCAAGAACGCTCCCTGGTGGTCGGTGCCGGTGGCAGTGGCGATCGGCGTGCCGATGTACACCAACGCCGCGGGCGTGATTCCTATCGTCCAGGCGCTGCTCGGCAAGGGCGCAGCGCTGGGCACCGTGCTCGCCTTCATGATGAGCGTGATCGCGCTCTCCGCTCCGGAAATGATCATCCTGCGCAAGGTGCTGAAGCCCAGGCTGATCGCCGTTTTCGCCGGCGTCGTCGCGGTCGGCATCCTGATCGTCGGCTACGTCTTCAACGCCGTCCTGTAACAACGCGTTCACGGAGATCACCATGAAAACCATCAAGGTGCTCGGCACCGGCTGCGCCAACTGCCGGAATACGCTCAAGTTGATCGAGAGCGCGGCGCGGGCCAAGGGTGTCGAAGTAGTGCTCGAAAAGATCGAAGACCTGAAGCTGATCATGAGTTACGGCGTGATGTCCACGCCCGGCGTGGTGATCGACGGCAAGGTGGTGCATGCCGGCGGCGTGCCCGCGCGCGCCAAGGTCGAGAGCTGGCTGTGAACTTTTGGCGGGGCATGTTGAAAATGCCGACGGGATATAATCTCGCCGGGGATATCCCCTCAATCTGAAAGGAGTCGATCATGAAGCTCACGCACATCGCACTCGTGGCATTCCTCGGCGCAGCCGTCGCCTCTCCGGTCTTCGCGCAAGCCGGTCCGGGTATGGGCGCGGGTATGGGCGCAGGGATGGGCAACGGTAGAGCGCTGCGCTACACTTTCAACAAGGACAACACTCCCGGCTGGAGCCTGATGAGCGCCGAGGAGCGCAGCGCCTACCACGACAAGATGCTCGCCGCCAAGAGCTACGACGAGTGCAAGGCCCTGCAGGACGAGCAGCACCAGGCCATGGCGGCGCGCGCCAAGGAGCGAGGCAAGACCCTGCGGGGGCCGCGCCGGAATGCTTGCGGCAAAATGAAGGCGCGCGGTTTCTTCAAGTAATATTCCTGTCGGCGCGATCGGCGCCGGCCTCCCCGGCCGCTGTTTCACCATCTCCCTGGCACCGGCCGGGTTTTTCTGAAGACGCTGCGATGAATCCCTCCGACACCGAGCCACACGATCATGCGCATCACCATTCCCATAGCCCGGCCGCGTTCGACCGCGCCTTCGCCGTCGGCATCGCCCTCAATATCGTTTTCGTCGCGATCGAAGCCTTCTACGGCTGGCGGGCGACCTCCCTGGCGCTGCTGGCCGATGCCGGCCACAATCTCTCCGACGTGGCCGGCCTGGCGCTGGCCTGGGTAGCCGCCTTGGCCGGGCGCCTGCCTCCCGACCAGCAGCACACCTACGGCTGGCAGCGGGCCTCCATCCTGGCCGCCCTCGCCAACGCCATCCTGCTGTTGGTGGTCATGGGTTCCTTGATCTGGGAGGCGGTCCATCGCCTGCAGTCTCCGACGCCGATCGCCGGCGTCACCGTGATGGTCGTGGCCGCCGTCGGCGTCTTGGTCAATGGCGCCACCGCGGCCCTGTTCATGGCCGGTCGCGCCAGCGACATGAACATCCGCGGCGCCTTCCTGCACATGGCCGCCGACGCCCTGGTGTCGCTCGGCGTGGTGGCCGCCGGCGCGCTCTACCTCTGGGCCGGCTGGCTCTGGCTCGATCCGATGACCAGCATCGTTATCGCGCTGGTCATCATCGTCGGCACCTGGAACCTGTTCCGCCAATCCCTGCACCTGCTCTTCGACGGCGTGCCCGAGGGCGTCGATTTCGCCGCCGTCGATGCCTGGCTGCGACAGCAACCCGGCGTCTGCGAGGTGCACGATCTTCATATCTGGGCGATGAGCACCACCGAGATCGCGCTCACCGCGCATCTGGTGATGCCGGCCGGACATCCGGGCGACGCCTTCTTCGCGGCGCTGGCCGAGTCGCTGCACCAGCGCTTCGACATCGCCCATCCGACGCTCCAGATCGAGCACTCCGGCTGCGATCGGGGTTGCGTTCCCCAGCCTCGATGAGCGTCTGCCGGGTTCCCCCACCCGATACGCCGTGTCCGGATGTCGAGGCCCTGCTGCCCGGCGAGCTCGAATGCACATGGAACTTGGGCCCGGCCTGAGCGCCGCCGAAGCGGCGCGCCGCCTGCGCGCCGATGGCCCCAACGCCCTGCCCAGCGGGCAGCGCCGCAGCTGGCGCGCGATCGTCCTGGAGACCGCGCGCGAACCGATGTTCCTGCTGCTCATCGCCGCCGGCACGCTCTATCTGCTTCTCGGCGACTTGCAGGAAGGGCTGGTCCTGTTCGGCTTCGTGCTGGTCACCTTGGGCCTCACGCTCTACCAGGAGGGCAAGACCGAGCGCGCGATCGAGGCGCTGCGCGAGCTCACCAGCCCGCGCGCGCTGGTGATCCGCGACGGCAGGCCGCAGCGCATCGCCGGGCGCGAGGTGGTGCGCGACGATCTGCTGCTGCTGGCCGAAGGCGACCGCGTGCCCGCCGACGGCGTGCTGGAGGACGCCAGCACGTTGGAGGTCGATGAATCCCTGCTCACCGGCGAGGCGGTGCCGGTCGCCAAGCTCGCCGCCGGGGACGACACAACAGACGACAGCACGCCGGCCCGGCCGGGCGGCGGCGACACGCCCTTCGTCTATTCCGGCACGCTGGTGGTGGCCGGACACGGCACGGCGCGGGTCACGGCGACCGGCGCCAGGAGCGAGATCGGCCGCATCGGCGCGGCGCTGGGCAGGCTGGAGACCGAGCGCTCGCCGCTGCAGAAGCAGACGGCGAAACTGGTCCGCACCCTGGCGCTGCTGGCGCTGGCCATGAGCGTGCTGCTGGTGCTGGTGCATGGGCTGTTGCGCGGCGACTGGCTGGCCGCCCTGCTCGCCGGCATCGCGCTGGCCATGGCCATGCTGCCGGAAGAATACCCGGTGGTGCTGACGGTGTTTCCCGCGCTGGGCGCCTGGCGGCTGTCCAAGGAAAAGGTGCTGACCCGGCGGATCAATGCCATCGAAACCCTGGGCGCCACCTCGGTGCTGTGCGTGGACAAGACCGGCACGCTCACCGAGAACCGCATGACGGTCGCGCGCCTCCACGCCGGCGGCGAGGGATTTGCGGTGAACTACGAGGGGCTGGTTGAACTGCCCGAGGCCTTCCACGCGCTGGTGGAGTTTTCCATCCTGGCCAGCGACACCGATCCCTTCGATCCGATGGAACAGGCCTTCGCGCGTCTCGGCCGGCACTTCCTGGAAAATACCGAGCACCTGCACCGCGACTGGACGCTGGCGCACCAGTACGCGCTGAGGCCGCAACTGCGCGCGAAATCGCACGTCTGGCGAGCGGTGGGCAGCGACGACTACGTGGTCGCCGCCAAGGGCGCGCCGGAGGCCATCATCGACCTGTGCCATCTCGATGCCGCGGCGCAGGCACAGGTTGCGGCGGCGGTGGAGGCCATGGCCGCCCTAGGCCTGCGCGTCCTGGCGGTGGCCCGGGCGGCTTTCGCGAGTCCGGATTTCCCGGCCGTCGAGCACGATTTCGAATTCGAATATGTCGGCCTCCTGGGCCTGGCCGACCCCTTGCGCGCGGAGATCCCCGCGGCCGTGCGCCAGTGCTTTGAAGCCGGCATCCGGGTGGTGATGATCACCGGCGACTATCCGGCCACGGCACGCGCGATCGCCCGCCAGGCGGGACTGGCGGCCGACGAGCTGCTCTCGGGCGACGAACTGGCCGCGATGGACGAAGAAGAACTGCGAACGCGGATGAGGACCGTGAGCGTCTGCGCGCGCATCGCCCCGGAACAGAAGCTGCGCATCGTCCAGGCCTTGAAAGCCGACGGCGAGATCACCGCCATGACCGGCGACGGCGTGAACGACGCGCCGGCGCTCAAGGCCGCGCATGTCGGCATCGCCATGGGCGGACGCGGCACCGACGTTGCGCGCGAGGCCGCCGCGCTGGTGCTGGTGGACGACAACTTCGCCTCGATCGTGCGCGCCGTGCGCCTGGGGCGGCGCATCTTCGACAACATGCAGAAATCCATGTCCTACATTCTGGCGGTGCATATCCCGATCGCCGGCATGGCGCTGTTGCCGGTGCTGCTGGGCTGGCCGGCGCTGCTCTATCCGATGCACATCGCCTTTCTTCAGCTGATCATCGACCCCGTCTGCTCGCTGGCCTTCGAGAGCGAGCCGGCGGAAGCGGACCTGATGCGACGCCCGCCGCGCGACGCCCAGGCGCAGCTCTTCGGCGGCGCCACGCTGGGCCTGGCGCTGTTGCAGGGCGTCGGGGTGCTGCTGATCGTCATCGGCGCCTACGCCTGGGCGAGTCACCGGCTGAACGAGCCCGAAGCGCGTGCCTTCGCCTTCGCCACGCTGGTGATCGCCAATCTGGCGCTGATCTTTTCCAACCGCTCGCGCAGCCAGGCCTGGCTTGCGTTGCTGCGCTCCGCCAAGCCGATATTGTGGATCGTCACCGGCGCGACGCTGGGACTGCTCGCGCTCGCGCTCTATCTGCCGCCGCTGGCGCAGTTGTTCCGCTTTGCGCCCTTGCCCCCGGGCGAGCTCGGAGCCGCCCTCGGGCTCGGCCTGGCCGGCCTGGCCTGGTCCAAGCTCGTCAAGCGGATTTTTCAACGCACCAGGACTCTTTGAACTTTCTGGAGATTCGCCATGCGCACTTCTGTTCTGCCGGTTCTGCTGGTTCTGCTCCTGAGCTCGCCCCTGGCACTGGGGCAGATATACAGCTGGCGCGACGCCGAAGGTGTTGTGCATTATGGCGATCGGGCGCCCCCCGGTGCTAAGGTGCGCGAGATCGAGACCGACCAACTGCCTGCCGGCACCACGGCGCGCGCCCGCCATGCGCTGGCCGACAAGGAAGCGGCGTTCGACAAGCGCCAGCAGGAAAGTCGGGATGCCGCCGCCAAGGCGGAGAAGGCCAAGGCCGCCGCCGAGGAAAAGCAGAAGAACTGCGATCAGGCCCAGTCCTACCTGCGGGCGCTGGAGTCCGGCGTGCGCATCACGCGGACCGGGAAGAACGGCGAGCGCGTCTTCCTCGACGACCAGGAGCGGGCGCAGGAACTGCGCTCGGCGCAGAGCCGGGCCGACTCTTTTTGCCGGTGAGGCGCTAGGGCGTGGCGGCGCCCTTTTTCATCGCCCGGCCTTCGGCGGCGCGTCTGCGGCGCACTTCCTTGGGATCGGCGATCAGCGGCCGATAGATTTCGACCCGGTCGCCGCTGCGCAGCGGCGCCTCCGCCTCGACGAGCCTGCCGAAAATGCCGACCTTGTTCCGGCTCAGATCGATTTCGGGAAAGCGCTGCAACAGGCCCGAAGCGGTGATCGCCTGCAACACCGTGCTGCCGGCGGGCAACTGCAGCGGCACCCGCTCATGCCGTCCGGCTGCGGCATGGACGACCTCGATCGCGATGCGCTCAGGCATAGAGTTCCCCCGCCCTTTTCACGAAGGATTCGACGAAGGTGTTGGCGATATGGTTGAACACCGGGCCCAGCGCCTTCTCCAGCAGGCGGCTGGAGAACTCGTAGTGCAGGCGGAACTCGACCTTGCAGGCGGCATCCCCGAGCGGAGTGAAGCGCCAGCCGCCGTCCATGTGCCGGAAGGGGCCGTCGGTGAGCGCGATCGCCATCGATCTCGGATAGTCCTTGGCATTCTCGGTGGAAAAATGCGCCTTCAGACCATGGTAGCGGATGTCGATCCGGGCGGCGGTCTTGCTCGAAGTGCGCTCGAACAGCTGCGTGCCGCCGCACCAGGGCAGAAACTTCGGGTAATCCTCGACCCGGTCGACGAGATCGAACATCTGCGCTGCGCTACGCTCGATCAGAACCGATTTTTCGACGACGGCCATGCCGGTGGGCTGGGTTAGAATGGCGATATTCTACCGCGCGTCACGTCCATGAGCATCGCCGAAAACAAGAAGGCCTTCCACGACTACTTCATCGAGGACAAGTTCGAGGCCGGCGTCGCCCTCGAAGGCTGGGAGGTCAAGGCGATACGCGCCGGCCGCGCCCAGATCAAGGAAGCCTACGTGGTGCTGAGAAACGAGGAGGTCTATCTGATCGGCGCGCACATCAGCCCGCTTCCGACCGCCTCGACCCACATCCATCCCGATCCGGTCAGGACGCGCAAGCTGCTCTTGCACGCAGCGGAAATCAGCAAGCTGATCGGCAAGGTGGAACGCGCCGGCTACGCCTTGGTGCCGCTCGATCTGCACTTCTCCAAGGGCCGGATCAAGCTCTCCATCGGCCTGGCCAAGGGCAAGAAGCAGTACGACAAGCGCGAAGCGGAGAAGGAGCGGGACTGGGTCAGGGAAAAGAGCCGGGTGATGAAGCTGGCCCGTTCCTGATCCGCGGCAGAATAAACGCTCAGCCGCGGGCGCGGCCGAGGATGCCCGAGAGTGACTCCTGGATGTCGGCGGGCAGCACCACGGTCTTGGCGTTGTCCGACTCCGCCAGCCGGCCCATCGCGGCGAGATATTTCTCCCCGAGCATGTAGCGCATCGGCGCATCCTGGTTGCCGATGGCGGCGGCGACCCGGCGGATCGCCTCGGCGGACGCTTCGGCCAGCGTCACCTGCGCTTCGGCGTCGCGCTTGGCCGCCTCAAGGCGCGCCTCGGCCTGGAGGATCGCCGACTGCTTGGTGCCCTCGGCCTTGGTCACCATGGCCTTGCGCTCGCGCTCGGCCGAGGCCTGCGCCTCCATCGCCCGCACCATCGACTCCGACGGCTTGATGTCCTGGATCTCCACCGACTTCACCGTCAGGCCCCAGTCGATCGCCTCGTCGGCGATGCTCTCGCGCAGCCGCGCCTTGATCTTGTCGCGGGAGGACAGCGCCTGGTCGAGGTCCATGTCGCCGGTGATCGAGCGCAGCGTGGTCATGATCATGTTGCGGATCGCTTCGGAGAAGTCGGTGACGCCATAGACCGCCTTGATCGGATCGGTGATCTTGATGAAGGCGATGGCGTTGATCAGGATCACCGCGTTGTCGCGGGTGATCACCTCCTGCTCCTGCACGTCGAGGATGATGTCCTTGGTCACCAGCTTGTAGGCGACCCGGTCGAGGTAGGGCACCAGGATGTTGAGACCGGGGACGAGCGTGCTGCTGTACTTGCCCAGGCGCTCGACGATCCACTCCTCGCCCTGCGGCACGATGCGCACGCCCTTGGCCAGCGTGACCGCGGCGAAAATCAGCAAAGCTACGACGAAAACGAAACCGGCACCCATGACATTCTCCATTTTCCACTTCCAGCGGGGGGGAACTAAACTTTTCTCACCTTGATCAGACTGCCCTCGATGCCGACCACCCTGACCCGCTCCCCGGCGGCGACCGCCTCGTCGGCGATGCAATCCCACAGTTCGCTGCCTAGTATAGGCTTCTGGAAGCGCACCTTGCCTTTTTCGAAGGGCGCCACCGGATGCGTCAGCAGGCCGACCTCGCCGACGACGTAGTCATCGGACATGCCGACCCGCGTCTTGTGGGCGCCCGGCCGGAAAATCCTGAACCAGAGCAGGATCAGGAGCAGGGAGAGCGCCAGCCAGCAGCCCAACTGGCCGGTGAGCCCGAGCGCCGGGAACAACGCGACCAGCAAGGACACCAGCAGCGCGCCCAGCCCGAACCAGATCAGCACGAAAACCGGGACGGCGAGCTCGGCGAGTATCAGCCCGATGCCGACGATCGCCCACTGCCACCATTCAAAAGGCACCTCAGACACCCTTATGACGCGCGAGCTGCAACCAGGTGTCCACCACGGTGTCGGGATTGAGCGACATCGACTGGATTCCCTGGTCCATCAGCCACTCGGCGAAATCGGCGTGGTCGGACGGCCCCTGGCCGCAGATGCCGACGTATTTGCCGAGACGATTGCAGGCGGAGATGGCCATCGCCAGGAGCTTTTTCACCGCCGGATCGCGCTCCTCGAAGGCGTGCGCCACCAGCCCGGAGTCGCGGTCCAGACCCAGGGTGAGCTGGGTCAGGTCGTTGGAGCCGATGGAGAAGCCGTCGAAATGCTGCAGGAACTCCTCCGCCAAGAGCGCGTTGGAAGGAATCTCGCACATCATGATCAGCCTCAATCCCTTGTCGCCGCGCGAGAGGCCATGCGCCGCGAGCAGTTCGACGACCTCTACGGCCTCCCCGAGGTTGCGCACGAAGGGCACCATCAGCTCGACGTTGGTGAGGCCAAGTTCGTTCCTCACCCGCTTCATCGCCCGGCATTCCAGCGCGAAGCAAGCGCGGAAGCTCTGTGCCACGTAGCGCGAGGCGCCGCGGAAGCCCAGCATCGGATTTTCTTCGTCCGGCTCGAAGACCTCGCCGCCCAGGAGCTTGCGGTATTCGTTCGACTTGAAGTCCGACAGGCGCACGATCACCGGCTTGGGATAGAAGGCGGCGGCGATGGTGGCCACGCCCTCGACCAGCTTCTCGACGAAGAAGGCCTCGGGGCTGGCGTAGCCGCGCGAGCGGCGCAGGATCTCGTCCCTGACGCTGGCCGGGACCTGGTCGATCTCCAGGATCGCCTTGGGATGGATGCCGATCATGTTGTTGATGACGAACTCCAGCCGCGCCAGACCGACGCCGCTGTTGGGAATCTGGGCGAACTCGAAGGCGAGCTCGGGATTGCCGATGTTCATGGTGATCTTCACCGGCAAGGGCGGCATCTTGCTGATGTCCTGGCGCGTCACCTCGAAATCGAGCCGGCCGCGATAGACGTAGCCGGTGTCGCCCTCGGCGCAGGAGACGGTCACCGGCTCGCTCTCTTCCAGCACCGCGGTGGCGTTGCCGCAGCCGACGATGGCCGGGATGCCCAGCTCGCGGGCGATGATCGCGGCGTGGCAGGTGCGGCCGCCGCGATTGGTGACGATCGCCGAGGCGCGCTTCATCACCGGCTCCCAGTTCGGATCGGTCATGTCGGTGACCAGGATGTCGCCGGATTTCACCTTGCCCATTTCGGAGGCGTCCTTGACCAGGCGCACCGGGCCGGTGCCGATCTTCTGGCCGATGGCGCGGCCCGAGGTGAGCACCTTGCCGTGCTGCTTGATCCGGTATTTCTCGATGGTGCTGCCGCCATTCGCCTGGGATTTCACGGTCTCCGGCCGGGCCTGCAGGATGTAGAGCTTGCCGTCCTCGCCGTCCTTGCCCCATTCGATGTCCATCGGCCGACCATAGTGCTGCTCGATGATCATCGCGTAACGCGCCAGCTCCAGCACGTCGGCGTCGGTCAGCGCGTAGCGATTGCGATCGGCCTCGGGAACGACGATGGTGGCGGTGCTGGCCCCGGCCTCGCGGTTGTCGGTGAACACCATCTTGATCAGCTTGGAGCCCAGGTTGCGGCGGATCACCGAGGGGAAACCCGCAGCCAGGGTCTGCTTGTGCACGTAGTACTCGTCGGGATTGACCGCGCCCTGGACGATGGTCTCGCCCAGGCCGTAGCTGGCGGTGATGAACACCACGCCGTCGAAACCCGACTCGGTGTCCAGGGTGAACATCACCCCCGAGGCGCCGGTGTCGGAGCGCACCATGCGCTGCACCCCGGCGGAGAGCGCCACCTCGGCGTGGGCGAAACCCTTGTGCACGCGGTAGGCGATGGCCCGGTCGTTGTAGAGCGAGGCGAACACTTCCTTGATGGCGTGGAGGATGTTGGCGTAGCCGTGGATGTTGAGAAAGCTCTCCTGCTGGCCGGCGAAGGAGGCATCGGGCAGGTCTTCGGCGGTCGCCGAGGAGCGCACCGCGAAGGAGGCGCCGTCGCTGCCGCCGTCGACCAGCGTCTGGTAGTGCGTCTTGATCTCCGCTTCGAGGGCCGGCGGCAGCGGCGTATCGAGGATCCACTGGCGGATCTGCGCGCCGGTGTTGGCCAGCGCCGCGACGTCATCGACGTCGAGGGCGGCGAGCGCCTGGCTGATGCGCCCGGCCAGACCCTGGTGGCCGAGGAAGTCGCGGTAGGCATCCGCCGTCGTGGCAAAGCCGCCGGGCACGCGCACGCCAGTGCTGGATAGCTGGCTGATCATTTCGCCGAGCGAGGCGTTCTTGCCGCCCACCTGTTCGACGTCGCTCATGCGCAGGTGGTCGAATGCGATTGCGTAGCGCTTCATTGCTGGCCTTTCGAGGAAATCATTAATTGATAGTAGGGGGCGAAGCCGCTATTTTATCGCCTTTGCCACCCTTCTCCCGCATCCATGAGCGCTTCGCGCACGGTATTTTTCATCTCCGACGGCACCGGCATCACCGCCGAGACGCTCGGCCACAGCCTGCTCTCCCAGTTCGAACATCTGCACTTCCGCCCGGTGCGCATGCCCTTCGTCGATTCCGTGGACAAGGCGCAGGACTGCGTCGCCAGGATCCGCGCCGCCGGAGGCAGCGACGGCCGCCGCCCGATCGTCATCTCGACCCAGGTCAATCCGCTGGTCTCGGCCGCGCTGCGCGAAGGCGACGCGCTCACCCTGGACCTGTTCGAGGCCTTCATCGCGCCGCTCGAGGCGGAGCTGGGCGCGCGCTCGACCCACACCATCGGCCGCTCCCACGGCCGCGCCAACACCCCGGATTACACCGCCCGGATCGAGGCGATCAACTTCACCCTGACCCACGACGACGGCATCTCGGACGCCGATCTGGACCAGGCCGACGTGATCCTGATCGGCGTCTCGAGGAGCGGCAAGACCCCGACCAGCCTGTATCTCGCCTTGCAGTTCGGCATCAAGGCGGCCAACTACCCGCTGATTCCGGAAGACTTCGAGCGGAACCGCCTGCCCGGCAATCTCGCCAAGCATCGCCAGAAGCTGTTCGGCCTGACCATCGGTCCGGAACGTCTCGCCCAGATCCGCCACGAACGTCGGCCCGAGAGCCATTACGCTTCGCCGGAAAATTGCCGCTACGAGGTCGATGCGGCGCAGCGCCTGATGAAGCGCGAGGGCATACGCTGGCTCGACTCGACCACCAAGTCGATCGAGGAAATCGCCGCGATCCTGATGCAGACGGTCAAGCTCGACGGTAATACTTTTTGAACTCAGAAACGTTTTTGCCGGACTTCCTCGAACAGGCAGACGGCCGCGGCGGCGGCGACGTTCAGGGACTCGCTTCCGGGCGCCATCGGGATGGCGGCGCGCAGTCTGGCGCGGGCCAGCAGCTCGGGCGACAGCCCCGCGCCCTCGTTGCCGAACAGCCAGGCGAGCTCGCCGGCGAGATCGAGGCTGTAGAGCGGTGCGGCGTCGTGCGGCGTGGCGGCGATGACGCTGCCTGAATAGTTCTCGACGACCTGCACCAGATCGGCCTGCTCGCGGATGGCCAGATCGAAGTGGGCGCCTTGCGCCGCGCGCAGCACCCGCGGCGTCCACGCGCCGGCGCAGCCTTTGCCCAGAAAGACGTCGCGGATGCCGGCGGCGGCGGCACTGCGCAGGATGGAGCCGACGTTGCCGGCATCCTGCAGCGCGTCGAGCAGGACGCAGGAAGCGCGGCCTGCCCATGTCTCGGGCGCGGCGGGAATGCGGATCAAGGCCAGAATGCCGCTGGGCGTGGCCACCCCCGAGAGTTCGGCGAACAGGCTGTCGCTGACGAGCCAGCTCTCGGTGCCGGAAAACCGGGCCTGCAAGGCGATGATCTCGGCTTGGGCCGAGCCGCGCTCGCTCAGCACCAGGCATTCGGGCATGCCGACCTTGTCGCGATAGGCGGCGACCAGATGGCTGCCGTCGAGCAGGGACAGCCCCTGCCGGCGCTGCTCCCGGGCGTCGTCGGCGAGCGCGCGCAGGCGCTTGAAGCCGGGGTTGTCGCGCGAACGGATATGCTTCACGGCGCCTAGCCCCGCGCTAGAGATAGATCCCGAGCGTGGCGATGACGATGGTGAGAAGTCCCAGGAACAGGTTGAAGCCGACCAGCTTCCGGATCTGATCGAGCGCGGCGCCGGCCCGCGGCCAGTCGGCGGCGGCCACGCACTGGCGCAGCGTCTGGAACGGGGCGAAATAGAGATGGGCGAAGATCAGCATCATGACGACGCCGGTCCCCATCATCAGATTCCAGTGCAGCGGCGCATTGCCCGGATTGTCCGCGCCGATGACCCAGAACATGGTCAGGCCGCTGCCGAGAATCATCACCACCGACGCCCATACCCAGGGGAAGAAGCGCTCGAATACGCCCGCCCACAGCATCAGCCGCTGCGGCGGCTCCAGTTGCGCGGCGGCGACCGGCCGCAGGCAGAGATAGGCGAAGAACATGCCGCCCACCCAGACGACGACGGCGACGAGATGCAGGAACAACAGCAGCGGTACCAGTATCATGGCCTAGCCTCCTGAACGGCCGCCCGGAGGGCGGCGAATGAAGTGGGCGTGGCGGGGGCAATCACGTGCTGCCTGCCACTATGAGTCGACGGCGCACCGGGGCGAAGCTGCGCCTGTGAATGATCGCGACGCCGTGTTTTTCCAGGGCGGAAAGATGCGCCGCGGTCGGGTAACCCTTGTGGCGGTCGAGGCCGTATTGCGGGAAGAGCGTATGCAAGCGCAGCAACTCGGCGTCGCGCGCGGTCTTGGCCAGGATCGAGGCGGCGCTGATCGCCGCCACCTGCGCATCGCCCCGGACGATGGCTCGGGCGGGCATGGCGACGACCGGACAATGCAGGCCATCGACCTCGATTTCCTCCGGCTGCGGCCGCAGTGCGGCGACCGCGCGGGCCATCGCCAGCAGGCTGGCTTGCAGGATGTTCAGGGCGTCGATTTCGGCGACGCTGCTCTCGGCCACCGCCCAGGCCAGGGCCTGCTCCTTGATCAGCGCCGCCAGCCGCTCCCGGGTCTTGGCCGAGAGCGCCTTGGAGTCGGCCAGCCCCGCGATCGGCCGTCCCGGATCGAGCATCACCGCCGCGGCGAAGACCGGACCGGCGAGCGGGCCGCGCCCGGCTTCGTCGACGCCGGCGATGAGCTTCATGCCCGCGGCCGCAATAGCGGCAGGATCGCCGCCGCCGCGCGCTCCGCGGTGTTCTGGCGCAACTGCCGATGGAGTTCGGAGAACACTTGCTCAAGGCGCGCAGCGAGGGCCGGATCGGCGACCAGATTGCCCAGCGCCTGGGCGAGGTTCTCGGGCGTCGCTTCGTCCTGGAGAAACTCCGGCACGACGAAGCGGCCGGCGAGGATGTTCGGCAGCCCGACCCAGGGCTGCAGCCGCATCCGCCGCATCAGGCGCCAGGACCACGGCGACATCCGGTAGGCGATCACCATCGGTCTCCGGTACAGCGCCGTCTCCAGCGTCGCCGTACCGCTCGCCACCAGCACGGCGTCGGCGGCGGCCATGGCGTCGTGGGCGTGGCCGAAGAGCAGGGTCAGCGGCAATTCCTGGGCGCCGGCCGCCCACAAGGCATTCTCGAACTGGATGCGCGTCTCGCGCGTCACCAGCGGCACCAGGAAGCGCGCTTGAGGATAGCGAACGTGCAGCAGCCGGGCGGTTTCGATGAAGGGGGTCGCCAGGTACTTCAGCTCCGACTGGCGGCTGCCCGGTAGCAGGGCGAAGATCAAGCCATCGGGCTCCAGGTTGAGCCGTTCGCGCGCCGCGTGCCGGTCGGGTTCGAGCGGGATCAGGTCGGCGAGCGGGTGACCGACGTAGCTGACCGGTACGCCGTGCTTTTGATAGAGCGCCGCCTCGAACGGAAACAGGCAGAGCATCCGGCTCACCGAGCGGGCGATCTTGCGGATGCGCTTAGGCCGCCAGGCCCAGATCGAAGGACTGACGAAGTGGATCGCGGGAACTCCGGCGGCCTTCAAGCGCGCCTCCAGCCAGAGATTGAAGTCGGGCGCATCGACGCCGATGAAGACGTCGGGCGGATCGGCCAGCAAACGCTTCAGCAACCGGCGGCGGATGCCGGCGATGCCGCGGTAATGGCGCAAGGCCTCGGCGTAGCCGTGGACCGCGAGCGTCTCCGCCGGCCACCAGGCATCCTGCCCCGCCGCCTGCATCTTGGGGCCGCCGATGCCGAGAAATCGGGCATCGGGAAGATGCGCCCTGAGCGCTCCGATCAGGTGAGCGCCGAGCAGATCGCCCGACGCCTCCCCCGCCACCATGGCAATTTTCATCTGCCCGGCCATGTCCGGCTCAGCGGAGGATGCCGCGCCCGGACGTCGCCAGGAATTCGCACAGCGGCAGGAGTTCCGGCGTGGCCTGGGCGGCCGCGACGATGGCCGCCTGCGCCTCGACGAGCTTCAGGCCGGACTTGTACAAGGTCTTGTAGGCGCGCCGGATGTCCATGATCGCGGCCGGAGTGAAGCCCCGGCGCTTCAGACCCTCGCCATTGATGCCGTGCGGGCTCGCCGGACTGCCCGAGGCCATGACGAAGGGCGGCAGGTCCTGCAGCAGCATGCTGCCGATCCCGGTGATGCTGTGGGCGCCGACCCGGACGAACTGATGCACGCCGGTGAAGCCGCCCAGGATCGCCCAGTCGCCGACCGTCACGTGGCCGGCCAATTGCGAGTTGTTGGCGAAGATGGTGTGGTTGCCGATCTGGCAGTCGTGCGCCAGATGGACGTAAGCCATGATCCAGTTGTCATCGCCCAGCCGGGTCACGCCGACGTCCTGGACGGTGCCGGTATTGAGGGTGCAGAACTCGCGGATGGTATTGCGGTCGCCGATCTCCAGCCGGGTCGGCTCCCCGGCGTATTTCTTGTCCTGCGGGGCGGCGCCGATCGAGCAGAACTGGAAGATCTGGTTGTCCCGGCCGATGCGGGTGTGCCCCTCGATCACGACGTGGGGACCGATCCTGCAGCCTGCGCCGATCTCGACGTGGGCGCCGATCAGCGTGAACGCGCCGATGTCGACGCCGTGCCCGAGCCTGGCTTGCGGATGGACGATGGCGGTCGGGTGGATGGTGGCTGAGGCCAGTTCGCTCATGGAATCGCGCGCATGGTGCACATCAGCTCCGCCTCGGTGACCACCTGGTCGCCGACCCGCGCCCGGGCGGCGAACTTCCAGATGCCGCGCATGTTGCGGCTGATCCCGACGTCGAGCAGCAGCTGGTCGCCGGCCAGCACCGGCTTCTTGAAGCGGGCGTTGTCGATGCCGACGAAATAATACACCGAGCCCTGGTCGGACTTCTTGCCCTCGGTCTTGAACGAGAGGATGGCGGCGGCCTGCGCCAGCGCTTCGATGATCAAGACGCCGGGCATCACCGGATGATGCGGAAAGTGGCCGGGGAAGAAGGGCTCGTTGATGCTGACGTTCTTCAGCGCCAGGATGCGGCTGCCCGGTTCGCACTCGAGCACCCGATCGACCAGCAGGAAGGGATAGCGGTGCGGCAGGTACTGCAGGATTTCGTGGATGTCCATCGCGCTCACGACGCCGCCACCCGGATCGGTGGGCGGAGGGTTGGGGGGAAGGCTCATGTCATTTCTCCTGTTCGGCCAGCCGCGCCACTTGCGCTTCGAGGGCGCGTATTTTATCCGCCATCGCGTCGAGGTGACGCAGTCTTGCGAAATTTTTCAGCCAGTCGGCGTGCTCCAGAAACGGCACCGTGCCGGTGTAATTGCCCGCCCGGGTGATCGACTTCGCCACCAGCGTGCCCGCCGAAATATTGACGCCGTCGGCGATGGCGATGTGGCCGAGGATCACCGAGCCGCCGCCGACCGTGCACCGCCGGCCGATCCTGGCGCTGCCGGCGATGCCGACGCAGCCGGCCAGCGCGCTGTGGGCGCCGATGCACACGTTGTGGCCGACCTGGATCTGGTTGTCGAGCTTGACCCCGTCCTCGATCACGGTGTCGTCCAGCGCGCCCCGGTCGATGGTGGTGTTGGCGCCGATCTCGACGTCGTCGCCGATGATCACGCCGCCGATCTGCGGAATCTTGAGCCAGGAGCCGTCGGCCTCGGGCGCGAAGCCGAAGCCGTCGGCGCCGATCACCGCGCCGGCGTGCACGATCGCACGGCGGCCGATCAGGCAGCCGGGGTAGACGCTGACCTTGGCATGGAGCAGGGAATCGGCGCCGATCGCAACGCCCTCGCCGACGACGCAGCCCGGACCGACGACCACGTTCTCCCCGATCGTGCACGCTTCGCCGATCACGGCACCGGCCCCGACGCTGACGCTCGCCGGCAGCCGGCTGGCGACCGTCGCGGTCGGATGGATGCCGGCGGGCGGCGTGTGGCCGGGATTCAGCCAGCGCGAGACGCGGGCAAAATAGAGGTAAGGCTGCTCGCTGACGATGCAGGCGGACGGGCTGGCGGCGGCGGCCTGGCGGGAGAGGATGACGGCGCCGGCGCGGGTGGTGGACAGCTGGGTGCGGTACTTCGGATGGGAGAGAAAGCTGATTTCGTCCGGGCGGGCTTGCTCCAGGGAGGCGACCTGGACGATCGTCCGGTCGCCGTCACCGATCAGTTCGCCGCCGAAGCGGGCGACGATCTCGCCGAGGCGGACGGCAGCCACACGCTTACTTGGTGCCGTCGCTCTTGGTGCCGTCGCTCAAGGCCTTGATCACCCGGTCGGTCAGGTCGATGCGCGGGCTGGCATAGACCGCCTCCTGAAGGATGAGGTCGTACTTTTCGGTCACGGCGATGTTCTTGATGACCTTGTTGACCTTGTCGAAGATCGCCGCCATTTCTTCGTTCTGGCGCAGGTTCAGGTCCTCGCGGAATTCGCGCTGCTTGCGCTGGAAGTCGCGGTTCAATTCGTTGAGCTGGCGTTCCTTGTCGAGCCGTTCGGAATCCGACATGGTGACCGAATTCTTCTGCATGTTCTCCTGCATCGTCTGCAGCTGCTTGGCGAGCTTCTGCAGATCCTGGTCGCGCTTGGCAAACTCCTTCTCGATCTCCTTCTTCGCCTTGGCGGCTTGCGGCGCCTCGTTCAGGATGCGCTGGCTATTGACGAAGCCGATCTTCAATTCAGCGCTGGCGGGCGCCGCGGCGAGCAGGCAGACGGCGGCCAGCAACGGTACGAAAATCTTGTTCAACTTGGTTCTCCTTGCTGCGATAAGAAGTTCAAAATACGGTGCCCATCTGGAACTGCAGGCGCTGGATATTGTCGCCCGGTTTTTTGTTGAGCGGATCGGCGAAGCTGAACTTCAGCGGACCCATCGGCGAAGACCAGACCAATGATACGCCGGTGCTGTAGCGCAAATCGCCCATGCGCATCTTCTCTCCGGCGCCCCAGACCTGGCCGCCGTCGAGGAACACGCCCAGACGCACCGACTTGTCCAGACCCATGCCGGGCATCGGCAGCAGCCACTCGGCGTTGCCGATCAGGCGCCGGTTGCCCCCCAGCCGGGCGCTCGTCGCCGGATCGATCGGGCCGAGCGAGCTGGTGTCGTAACCGCGCACCGAACCGATGCCGCCGGCATAGAAATTCTTGAAGAAGGGCAGAGCGAGGCCGCCGTAGCCGTTGGCAAAGCCGTATTCGGCGTCGAGCGCGAGCGTGGATTTGCCCGAAAACACCGGAATGAACTGCTGGTGCTGGAGCGTGGTGCGGTAGTAGCGCAGCGTTCCGCCGGGCAGGCCGACCTCGCCGATGATGCGGTTGATCGAGCCCTTGGTCGGGTAGAAGCGGCTGTCGACGGTGTCGTTGGCCCAACCCACCGTGCCGAGCAGGGTGGAATTGGTCGAACCGAAGTCATTCACGTACTTCTGGAACTGCACCGGGCTGTTGCTATCGACGCTGATCGTGGTGAAGTCGCCGGAGAGGCCGAAACTGACCGTGTCGTTTTCCGAGACCGGGACGCCGTAGCGCACGCCGCCGCCCAGGGACTTGCTGTTGTAGGCGCCCACCACCAGGGAACTGGTGTCGGATTTGCGCTGGTACAGATCGAAGCCGCGGCTGATGCCGTCGATGGTGTAATACGGATCGGTGTAGGAGAAGGAATAGATCGAATTGATCTTGCTGGTGGACAGCTGAATGCCGACGTCCTTGCCGCTGCCGAAGAGATTCTGCTGCTGCAAGGAGCCGGACAGGACCAGCTTTTCGGAACTGGAGAAGCCGGCGCCGACCATCACGCTGCCGGTCGGCTTTTCCTTGACCTTGAGATCGACATCGACCTGGTCGGTGATGGCGGGAACGGCAGGCGTCTGCACCGTCACGTCGTTGAAATAGCCGAGGCGATCGATGCGGGTGCGCGAGCGGTTGATTTCCGCACCGTCATACCAGCTCGCCTCCATCTGGCGCATTTCGCGGCGGATCACCTCGTCGCGGGTGCGCGTGTTGCCCGAAATGTTGATGTGCCGCACATAGACGCGCCGGCCGGGATCGATGAAGATGGTGAAGGCCACCTGGCGCGCTTTCTTGTCGATCTCGGGCGCGGCGTTCACGTTGGCGAAGGCATAGCCCTCGTTGCCCAGGCGCTCGCTGATCTTCTTGGTGGTCTCGGTCAGCTTCTCGCGCGAGAAGATGTCGCCGGGCTTGATCGTGACCAGCTTCTTCAGCTCCGCCTCGGGCAGCAGCAGCTTGCCGGCCAGCTTGATCGAAGAAACCTTGTATTGCGCGCCCTCGGAGATATTGACGGTGATGTAGATGTCCCGCTTGTCGGGGGAGATCGTCACCTGGACGGAGTCGATGTTGAACTCGACGTAACCGCGGTCGAGGTAGTAGGAGCGCAGCGTCTCCAGATCGCCGGCGAGCTTCTGCTTCGAATACTGGTCGTTCTTGGTGTACCAGGTCATCAGGCCGGGGGTGCGCAGCTGGAACAAGTCGAGCAGATCCTTTTCCTTGTAGGCGTGGGCGCCGACGATGTCGATCTCCTTGATCTTGGCGATTTCGCCTTCGTCGACCGCGAAATTGATGCCGACGCGGTTCCTCTCCAGCGGCGTGATCGTGGTCGTGATCTGAACGCCGTAGTAGCCGCGGGTCAGGTATTGGCGCTTCAGTTCCTGCTCGGCTTTATCCACCAGCGAGCGGTCGAAGATCCGCGACTCGGCCAGGCCGACGTCGGCCAGCCCCTTCTTGATCTGCTCCTTCTCGAACGCCTTCAGGCCGGTGAAGGTCACCGAAGCGATCGCCGGCCGCTCCTCGACCACCACCACCAGCACGCCGTTTTCGATTTCCAGGCGCACGTCCTTGAAAAAGCCGGTCGCGAACAGCGCCTTGATCGCCTGCGCAGCCTTGTCGTCGTTCAGGGTCTCGCCGACCTTGACCGGGAGATAGCTGAACACGGTTCCAGCTTCGGTGCGCTGGAGACCTTCGACGCGGATGTCCTTGACTTTGAATGGGGTGAAGGCAGAGGCCGAGGTCGCGAACAGTGCTGCAACCAGTCCAGCGATCAGGTTTTTATTCATTCGGCTATCCGGAAACAAGGCGGTTAATATCGTTGTAGAAGGCGAATGCCATCAGCATTAAAAGCAGGCCGAGGCCGATTTGCTGACCGATTTCCATTACTCGCTCGGGGAGCGGGCCGCCCTTGATTATCTCCGCCATATAATACAATAAATGGCCCCCATCCAGTACCGGAATGGGCAGCAGGTTGAGCACGCCCAGGCTGATGCTGATCAGCGCCAGGAAGCTCAGATAGTGGCTCCAGCCGAGCTCGGCGGATTGCCCGGCGTAGTCGGCGATGGTCACCGGTCCGGAGATATTTTTCCACGAAGCCTCGCCGCCGATCATGCGCCCGATCATCCTCAGGCTGAAGACGGCGGTGCTCCAGGTCTGTCGCGTTGCCTTGGTCAGTGCGGGCAAGGCGCCGTAGCGCACGGTGGTCAGCATCTGAGCGCGCACAGCGGGATCGTCCCGCACCGCGATGCCGAGCTGGCCGATGCGCCTGCCGCCCTCCGCCACCGCCGCTGGCCGTGCCCGCAGCGCGATCTTCGCTCCCCGCCGCAGCACCTCGAGCGTCAGCATCCGGTCCGGCGACGCGCGGATCGCCGACGCCACCTCGCGCCAGTCCGAGACCGGCTGCCCGGCCACGGCGGTGATGCGGTCGCCGGCGCGAATCCCGGCCTGCGCCGCCGCCGAGGCCGGCACCACCTCGCCGATGATCGGCGCGATGGCCGGACGGTAAAGATCGAGGCCCAGGCGCTGCGGCAGGTCCGCGTCGAGATCGGCGCCACTGAAGCCGCCGGTGGCCAGGCGCACAACGAGCATTTGATGGCGCCGGTTTTCCACCGTCAGCGTCGCCACCGGATGCGCCAGCGCAGACTGGAGCAATTCCCAACGCAGCTCGTCCCAGCTCATCACGCGACGGCCATCGACGGCGCGCACGAGCTCGCCCGCCTCCACCCCCGCCGCTGCCGCGGCGCTGGCCGCCGGCGGCGCTGCCAGGACGGGGCGGAGCGCCGCGGTCCCGTGCATGAACAGCAGCCAGTAGATCAGGACCGCCAGCAGCAGATTGGCCAGGGGACCGGCGGCCACCACCAGCATCCGTTTGCCGACCGGCTGGCGGTTGAAGGCGCGCGGCAATTCCTGGCGGGCGACCGGCCCTTCGCGCTCGTCGAGCATCTTGACGTAGCCGCCCAGCGGGAAGGCGGCGATCGCCCATTCGGTGCGGTCGCGCCCCAAGCGCACAAGCCACAGCGGCCGCCCGAAGCCGAGCGAGAAGCGCAGCACCTTGACCCCGATGGCCCTGGCCACGACGAAGTGGCCGAACTCGTGGACGACGATCAGCGTCGCCAAGGCCAGCGCGAAGGCGGCCAGGGTGAACAGGAAGTTGCCCAGGTTCATCGGCTCCGGCGTTCCAGGACGGCGCTGGCGGCGGCGCGGGCCGCCTGATCGGCGCCCTGCACCGCTTCCAGATCCGCGAGCGCTGCGCCGGGCAAGGCATCGAGCACCGCGGCGATCACCTCCGCGATGGCGAGATAAGGCAGCCGTCCGTCCAGGAAGGCCGCCACCGCCACCTCGTTGGCGGCGTTCAACGTGGTGGCGGCGCTGCCGCCTGCGGCGAGCGCCTGATAGGCCAGCGCCAGACAGGGAAAGCGGGAGAGATCGGGGCGCTCGAAATTCAACTGCGCAACGGCGAACAGGTCGAGCGAGGCCACGCCGGCGTCGATCCGCTCCGGGTAGGCCAGCGCGTGGGCGATCGGCGTGCGCATGTCCGGGTTGCCCAGCTGCGCCAGCACCGAGCCGTCGGCGTATTCGACCAGCGAATGGATCACGCTTTGCGGATGGATCACCACCTCGATGTTCGCCGCCGGCGCATTGAACAGCCAGTGCGCCTCGATCACCTCGAGGCCCTTGTTCATCATGGTCGCCGAATCGACCGAAATCTTGCGTCCCATCACCCAATTCGGATGGGCGCAGGCCTGGTCGGGCGTGACGCCGGCGAGTTCCCCGAGCGGCGTTTTGAGGAAGGGGCCGCCCGAAGCCGTGAGCAGGATGCGGCGCACCCCCTTGCGGCCGAAGGAGCCGTCGTAGTCGGCGGGCAGGGACTGGAACACCGCGTTGTGTTCGCTGTCGATGGGCAGCAGGGTCGCGCCCGAACGCCGCAGCTCGGCCATGAACAGGGCGCCGGCCATCACCAGCGCCTCCTTGTTGGCGAGCAGGATGCGCTTGCCCGCGCGCACCGCCGCCAGGGTCGGCGCCAGACCGGCGGCGCCGACGATCGCCGCCATCACCGTATCGACTTCGGGCAGCATCGCCACCTGCGCCAGCGCCGCCGGGCCCGACAGCACCTCGGTCGATAAGCCCGCTGCGGCGAGTTCTCCCGACAGCCTTCGGGCGTCCGGCTCGCTCGCCACCACCGCGTAGCGCGGCCGATGGCGCAGGCACTGTCGGGCCAATACCTCGACGCGGGTATGGGCGGAGAGCGCGACCACCTCGAAGCGCTCCGGGTGACGCGCCACCACGTCGAGGGTGCTGACGCCGATCGAGCCGCTGGCGCCGAGCACGGTCAAGCGACGTTTTTTGCAGGCGCTCATTTCAGGCGGCAGGCGACGGTCAGGGCGATCAGCGGCAGGGTCGAGGTCAGGCTGTCGATGCGGTCGAGGATCCCGCCGTGGCCGGGCAGCAGAGCGCTGCTGTCCTTGACGCCCGCCTGACGCTTGGCCATGGACTCGAACAGGTCGCCTAAGATGCTGATGCCGGTGGCCAGCGCCAGGGCGGCAGCCGCCGTTGCGAACTGGCCGGCCTCGCGCAGCCGGCCGGTCGCGCCCCCCAGGATCAGGCCGTACAGGATCACCGCCGAGAGCGCGCCGGCGGCGCCCTCCCAGGTCTTGCCCGGACTGATGGTCGGGGCGAGCTTGCGCCTGCCCCAGGCGCGGCCGGCGAAATAGGCGGCGATGTCGGCGACCCAGACCAGGCTCAGCGCCGCGAGCAGGAGCAGCGGACTGCGCCGCTGCAGCATCACCATCGCCGCCCAGGTGGGCACGAGCAGCAACCAGCCGAGCAGGAAGCCTACGACATCGGCCTTGAGCTGCCAACGGCGCGAAAACCACAGCGGCACCAGCAACAGCCAGAAGAGGAGCGCCAGGGACCAGATGGCCAGGAGCCAGGCCGCGGGCATGCCGAAGAGGGCGAGGGTCAAGCAGGGGATCAGGGTGAGCAGCGCGTAGAGCCGGCGGCCGCCACCGCCCACGCGCAACAGTCCGGCCCACTCCCAGGCGCCCAGTCCGACGACCAGGGCGAACAGCGCGGCGGTCGCCGCGGCCGGGAGCAGGAACAGCGCGGCGAGGAGTCCGATGGCGAGGCCGAGCGCGGTGATGACCCGCGTCTTAAGCATCGGTGCGCGCGCGCCCCGGCGCAATTTCGCCGCGCTGTTCGCCCAGCTGCTCGCTGGTCCGCCCGAAACGGCGCTCGCGGCTGCGATAGGAGGCGATCGCGGCATCGAGCGCGGCGGCATCGAAATCCGGCCAGAGCATGTCGGTGAAATACAGCTCGGTGTAGGCCAACTGCCAGAGCAGGAAATTGCTGACGCGCTCCTCGCCGCCGGTGCGGATGAACAGGTCCGGCTCGGGGGCGTAGGCCATCGCCAGGTGCGGTTCGAGGTCGGCCTCGGTGAATTCGCCGCGCTTGTCGGGCTGGGCTGCCAGCATCCGCTCGATCGCCCGCAGAATATCCCAGCGGCCGCCGTAGTTCGCGGCGACGGTGAGCGTCAGGCGGGTGTTGCCGGCGGTCAGTGCCTCGCCGCGGCGGATCAGTTCGACCAGCTCGGGATCGAAGCGGGAGAGCTCGCCGACCACCCGGAAACGCACGCCGTTCTTGTGCAGCTTGGCCACTTCGTGCTCCAGCGCGCGCATGAACAGACCCATCAGGAACGAGACCTCCTCCGCCGGGCGGCGCCAGTTCTCGGAACTGAAGGCGAACAGGGTGAGGTAGGGAATGCCGCGTTCGATGCAGGCCTTGACGATCTCGCGCACGCTCTCGAGGCCGCGCTTGTGGCCGGCGACGCGCGGCAGGAAGCGCTTCTTGGCCCAACGGCCGTTGCCGTCCATGATGATGGCGACGTGCTGCGGTCCGGCGCCGATGGCGGGGATGGCCTGGGTGGAACTGGGTGGGCGGTTCAAACCATCTCCCTCCGTTGGCAATGAGACCGCGTTCAGACGGCCATCAGATCCTTTTCCTTGTCCGCGAGCAGCTTGTCGATTTCGCTCACGAAGCGGTCGGTCAGCTTCTGGATCTCGTCCTGGGCGCGGCGCTCGGCATCCTCGGCGATTTCCTTCTTCTTCAAGCCCTCCTTGAGGTGGGCATTGGCGTCGCGGCGCAGGTTGCGCACCGCGATCTTGGCGTTCTCGCCTTCGTGCTTGACCACCTTGATCAGTTCGCGTCGGCGCTCCTCGGTCAGCGCCGGCATCGGCACCCGGATCATGTCGCCCTGGTTGGCGGGATTGAGGCCCAGATCGGCGTCGCGGATGGCGCGCTCGACCTTGGCCAGCATCGGCTTTTCCCAGGCCTGGACGCCGATGGTGCGGGCATCGATCAGGGTGAGGTTGGCGACCTGGCCGATCGGCACCATCGATCCATAATAGTCGACCTGGACGTGGTCGAGGATGCCGGTGTGGGCGCGGCCGGTGCGGATCTTGCCGAGGTCGGCCTTCAGGGCCTCGAGCGACTTCTGCATCTTCTGTTCGGTGGTCTTCTTGAGTTCGGCGGTCATTCGGATTCTCTCCTCAACAGTGCACCATGGTGCCCTCGTCCTCGCCTTGCACCACGCGCTTCAAGGCACCGGCCTTGAAGATCGAAAAGACGTTGATGGGCAGACGCTGGTCGCGGCACAGCGCCAGCGCCGTGGCGTCCATGACCTTCAGATTGCGGCTGATGGCCTCGTCGAAGCTGATCTTGGCGTAGCGCGTGGCGCCGGCATCGAGCATCGGATCGGCGGTATAGACGCCGTCGACCTTGGTCGCCTTGAGTACGATTTCGGCGCCGATCTCCGAGCCGCGCAGCGCGGCGGCGGTATCGGTGGTGAAGAAGGGATTGCCGGTGCCGGCGCCGAAGATCACCACCTTGCCCTCTTCCAGGTAGCGGATCGCCTTGCCCCGGATGTAGGGCTCGACCACCTGCTCGATGTTGAGCGCCGACTGGACGCGGGCATTGACCCCCGCCTGGCGCATCGCATCGGCCAAGGCCATGGCGTTCATCACCGTGGCCAGCATGCCCATGTAGTCGGCCGTGGCCCGGTCCATGCCGGTGGCGGTGCCGGCCAGACCGCGGAAGATGTTGCCGCCGCCGATCACCACCCCGATCTCGACGCCGAGCTCGACCACGGCGGCGATCTCGGCGACGATCCGCGCCAGCGTGGCGCGGTTGATGCCGTAGGCGTCGTCGCCCATCAGGGCTTCGCCCGAGAGCTTGACCAGGATGCGCTTGTAGGCGGTGGGCATACCCGCGACTACTTGACCGCGGCAGCGGCGGCCTGGGCGGCGACCTCGGCGGCGAAATCGCTCTGCTTCTTCTCGATGCCCTCGCCGACGATGTACAGGGTGAAGCCCGCCACGCTCGCGTTGCGGCTCTTCAGCAGCTGCTCCACGGTCTGCTTGTCGTCCTTGACGAAGGGCTGGCCGAGCAGGGTCACCTCCTTCAGGTACTTCTGCACGGTCCCTTCGGCGATCTTCTCCAGCATCGCTTCGGGCTTGCCGGCTTCGCGCGCCTTTTCGATGGCGATGCGCCGCTCGGTGTCCAGGAGTTCGGCCGACACGCCGGAGGCGTCGAGCGACTTGGGCTTGGAGGCGGCGATGTGCATCGCCAGGTCGCGGGCCAGTTGCTCGTCGCCGCCGACCAGGTCGACGATCACGCCGATCTTGGCGCCGCCATGGACGTAGCTCGCCAGCCGGCCCTTGGCCGCGATCCGGACGAAGCGGCGGATCGAGAGATTCTCGCCGATCTTGCCGATCAGCGCGGTGCGCGTGGCTTCCACCGTCTTGTCGGCGAGGTTCATGGCCGAGAGCGCGGCGACGTCGGCCGGATCGTTCTTGGCCACCAGTTCGGCCAGGTTCCGGGTGAAGGCCAGGAAGTCGTCGTTCTTGGCGACGAAGTCGGTCTCGCAGTTGACCTCGATCATGCTGCCCAGCTTGCCGTCGGCGGAGAAATGGCTGCCGACGATGCCTTCCGCGGCGACGCGTCCCGCCGCCTTGCTGGCCTTGCTGCCGAGCTTGACGCGCAGGATCTCCTCGGCCCGATTGCTGTCGCCCTCGGCTTCGGTCAGCGCCCTCTTGCATTCCATCATCGGCGCGTCGGTCTTCTCGCGCAGTTCCTTCACCATGCTTGCGGTAATTTCCGCCATTGTCTTGCTCCACTCAAATGCATTGATCGCACCGGGACATCGCGATGCCCCGGTGTCTGTGTGCCGCCTTACTCGGCAGCGCCGTCCTCGACCTCGACGAACTCGTCTTCGTCGGCCACCGCCGCCAGCACCTCGTTGAAGGAGTCGCTGCGCCCCTCCAGGACGGCGTCGGCGACGCCGCGGGCGTAGAGCCGGATGGCGCGGCTGGAGTCGTCGTTGCCGGGAATGAGGTAATTCACGCCCTCGGGCGAGTGATTGGTATCGACCACGCCGATCACCGGGATGCCCAGCTTGCCGGCTTCGGTGATGGCGATCTTGTGATAGCCGACGTCGATCACGAACAGGGCGTCGGGCAGGCCGGCCATGTCCTTGATGCCGCCGATGCTCTTCCGGAGCTTGTCCATCTCGCGCTGGGACATCAGCGCCTCCTTCTTGCTCATGCGCTCGAAGGTGCCGTCCTGGGACATCTGCTCCAGATCCTTCAGGCGCTTGATCGACAGCTTGACCGTCTTGAAGTTGGTCAGCATGCCGCCCAGCCAGCGCTCATCGACGTAGGGCATGCCGGCGCGCTGCGCCTCCTCGGCGATGATCTCGCGCGCCTGGCGCTTGGTGCTGACGAACAGGATGTTGCCCTTCTTGGCCGAGAGCTTCTTCACGAAGCCCATCGCCTCCTGATACTTGGTCAGGGTCTTTTCGAGGTTGATGATGTGGATCTTGTTGCGATGGCCGAAGATGTAAGGAGCCATCTTCGGGTTCCAGAAACGCGTCTGGTGGCCGAAGTGCACACCCGCCTCCAGCATTTGCCGCATGGTCGTGGTCGTCATGTAAATCTCCGAAAGGGTTGATCCGCCGCCCGGCCAATCGGCTCCATATCGAAATGGGGCACCCTATTCGCCGCCGGACGTGAGAATTTTGTCGCTCCCGGATCGGTCGGCTACCGGCCAGTTATCGGCCAAATCAGTCAAGCTGCCCCGGCCCGGAAAAGACAAGCGGCGGATTATAACGGTTTTGTCCGCGCCTCTTCAAGTCAGGCATCATTTCCCCCTAGGCTGCGGGTAGAATTCCTTCCGACGCCACTCTTTCCCGACTCTATGAGCATCACCCTCAAGACCCCGCTGGAAATCGACAAGATGCGCATCGCCGGACGCCTGGCCGGGGAGGTGCTCGACTACGTCGAAGCCTTCGTCAAACCGGGCGTGAGCACCGCCGAGCTCGACCGCCTGTGCCACGACTACATGGTCGACGTCCAGGGCTGCATCCCCGCCCCGCTCAACTACGCGCCGCCCGGTTACGCGCCCTACCCCAAATCGATCTGCGCCTCGATCAACCACCAGGTGTGCCACGGCATTCCCAACGAGCGGCCGCTGAAGCGGGGCGACATCGTCAACCTCGACATCACCACCGTCAAGGACGGCTATCACGGCGACACCAGCCGGATGTTCGTGGTCGGCGGCGAGGGCTCGATCCTCGCCAAGCGGCTGTGCTCGGTCACCCACGAGTGTCTCTGGGAGGGCATCGTCAGGGTGCGCCCGGGGGCGAGACTGGGCGACATCGGCGCGGCGATCCAGAAGCACGCCGAGGCCAACGGCTTCTCGGTGGTGCGGGAGTTCTGCGGCCACGGCATCGGCCTCAATTTCCACGAGGAACCGCAGGTGCTGCACTACGGCAAGCCCGGCACCGGCCTCGAACTCGCGGCGGGCATGACCTTCACCATCGAGCCGATGATCAACGCCGGCAAGGCCGCGATCTCGGAACTGCCCGACGGCTGGACCATCGTCACCAAGGATCGCAGCCTGTCCGCCCAGTGGGAGCACACGATCCTGGTGACCGAGACCGGCTTCGAGGTGCTGACGCTGTCCGCCGGCGCGCCGCCCAAGCCCGCCTATCTCGGGTGACGATGGGTTCGCCGGCCAGAACCGAGGTGCCAAGCCCGGTCGCCAAGCTGCGCGCCGACTTGCAGGCAGGCCAGGCGGCGCTACGAACGGCCTACGAAGCCGACGGCGACGCCGCCGCCATGGTGAGGGGGCGGGCGGCGCTGGTGGATTCGGTGCTGATTGAAATCTGGCGGCACTTCTCCCTGCCCGAACGCCTGGCGCTGGTCGCGGTCGGCGGCTACGGCCGCGGCGAGCTGTATCCGGCCTCCGACGTGGATCTGCTGCTGCTCCTGCCCGATGAATTGCACACCGATCATGAGCCGCAGATCGAGCAGTTGGTCGGCGTGCTCTGGGACATCGGTCTCGACGTCGGCCACAGCGTGCGCAGCATCGCCCAATGCGTTGCGCAAGCCGACCGCGACATCACGGTTCAGACCAGCCTGCTCGAAGCCCGGCTGCTGGTCGGCTGCCCGGAGACCTTCGTCCGCTTCGAGACGGCCATGCGCGCGCACCGGGATCCGCGGCTCTTCTTCAAGGCCAAGCGACTCGAACAGGAGGAGCGCTACGCCCGCCACAACGACACGCCCTACAGTCTGGAGCCCAACTGCAAGGAGAGCCCCGGCGGCCTGCGCGATCTTCAGGTGATCCTGTGGATCAGCCGCGCCGCCGGTCTGGGCGAAAACTGGCGCGAACTGGCCGGCAAGGGACTGCTCATCCCGGCGGAAGCGCGGCAGTTGGAGCGGCTCGAGAACTTCCTGCGCCACGTCCGCGTCCGCCTGCACTATCTCGCCCGGCGGCGCGAGGAAAAGCTGATGTTCGACTATCAGGAGGCGCTGGCGCAGGCCTTCGGCATCGCCGCCAGCGCCACCAAGCGCGCCTCCGAGCTGCTGATGCAGCGCTACTACCGTAACGCCAAGGGCGTCACCCAGTTGAACACCCTGCTGCTGCAGAACCTCGCCGAGCGCATCTTCCCCGTCGCCGAGACGACCCCGGTCGCCGTCAGCGAAGGCTTCCAGACGGAACGCGAACTGCTCGACGTGCGCGACGTGACCCTGTTCGAGCGTCAGCCGCGCGCCATCCTGGAGAGCTTCCTGCTGCTGCAGCAGCACGCCGAGCTGAAGGGCATGACGGCGCGTACCCTGCGCGCGCTGTGGCGCGCGCGCGGCCGGATCGACGCCGCCTTCCGCCGCGACCCCGGAAACCGGGCGCTGTTCCTGTCGCTGTTCCAGCAGGAGCGCGGTCTGGTGCACGAGTTCCGGCGCATGAACCAGTACGACATCCTCGGCCACTATCTGCCGGCCTTCGGCAGGATCGTCGGCCAGATGCAGCACGACCTGTTCCACGTCTATACCGTCGACCAGCACATCCTGCAGGTGATGAGAAACGTCAGGCGCTTCGCCCTGCCCGAATTCGCCCACGAATACCCGCTGTGCAGCCGCCTCATGGCCGGCTTCGAACGGCCCTGGCCGATCTACGTCGCGACCCTGTTCCACGACATCGCCAAGGGCCGCGGCGGCGACCACTCCAGGCTCGGCATGGGCGACGCCAGACGCTTCTGCCAGGACCACGGAATGACCGCGGCGGATACCGAGCTGGTGGTGTTCCTGGTCGGGCAGCACCTGACCATGTCGGCGGTCGCGCAAAAACAGGATCTCGGCGATCCGCAGGTCATCGCCGATTTCGCCGCCGTGGTCAAGACCGAGCGGCGTCTGATCGCGCTCTACCTGCTCACCGTCGCCGACATCCGCGGCACCAGCCCGAAGGTCTGGAACGCCTGGAAGGGCAAGCTGCTCGAGGATCTCTACGCCGCCACGCGCCGCCTGCTCGCCGGCGCCACGCCGCAGCAGGCGGTGGGCCTGGCCGGCCGGCAGGAGGAGGCGAAGAGCATGCTGCGCCTGCACGGCCTGCGCCCGGGCGTCGAGGCGGCGTTGTGGCGGCAGCTCGATACCGTCTATTTCATGCGCCACGACGCCGAGGAGATCGCCTGGCACGCGCGCGTGCTCTACCACCGTCCCGAGACCGCGGAACCGGTGGTCAAGGCGCGCTTGAACCAGGTGGCCGAAGGCTTGCAGGTGATGGTCTACACCGCCGACCAGCCGCTGCTGTTCGCCCGCCTGTGCGGCTTTTTCGGCCGCCTGGGCTATTCGATCGCCGACGCCAAGATCCACACCACGCGCCACGGCTATGCGCTGGACAGCTTCATCCTGCTCGACCCCAGCCACCACCTGCCCTACCGCGACATGGTGGCGCTGATCGAGCACGATCTGGTGGAACGACTGAAACAGCGCGCCCCGATCGAGGCGCCGGCCACCGGACGATTGTCGCGCCAGGTCCGGCACTTTCCGATCACGCCGGAGATCGGCATCCGCTCCGACGAGAATGGCCAGTATTACGTCATGTCGGTGATGGCGGCCGACCGCCCCGGCCTGCTGCATTCGATCGCGCTGGTGCTCGCGCGCCACGGCGTCGAACTGCACACCGCCAAGATCGCCACGCTGGGCGAGCGCGTCGAGGACACCTTCCTGATCAGCGGTTCGGAGCTGGCGCAGAGCGGGGCCCTGGTGCGGATCGAGCAGGAATTGCTCGAAGTCCTGCAAGTGTGAGCCCGGGTGATCAATCCTCCGCCGGCGCGTCGCCCTCGGGGAACAGCCGATCGGTGAAGCCGAAGAAGCGGAAGTCGCTAATCCGCATCGGGTAGAGCATTAATCTCTGTATGCCGCGACAGAACAGGACATTGCAGCGTTTACATGCTGATTATACCCGCATTTATACCCTCTTTCCTCGGATTATCGGCCGCTCGTGCCCAGCTTCTCGGGCGCCAATCCGACACCCCGAACTCGGGATTTAGAGGTGCGCTGAGAAGGTGAAGCTTCTTTTCGCCCGCCTCCAACCTCTACTGGCACCCATGCCTTCTCGTGCAGTTCCAGAAACTCTTCGCCCATGAAGTCAGCCTGAGCCTCTTTCGCGTGCGAATTTGCAAACCGTCGCCCTCAGCAGTCGACGAGCGATCAGGCTCCGTGGACATCTGGCGTTGAGACTTGTTTGGCAGGGTGACGTAAGGAATCGCGGACTTCGGCTGCTGAAAGAGGCCTACATAAGCCGAATGGCACTTACTTAGTCTCCCACGCGTGACCATGGATCTCTATTTTTCGTCTGGCCTGGACGCGCGGGGTCTTCAACCATGGGTAGGGCTTGGGTCGTCGCTTTCGCATTCGGGGCTCAATGCG
>JAJZPJ010000148.1 GCA_021811225.1 Pseudomonadota bacterium | reverse complement strand
GGTAGAGCTGGATGGCTTTCCAGTACTTGCGGAACTTGTAGTAGAGCTTGGAAAATAGGTTCATCTCGGCACCGGGTGACGGGAGCAGCTGCGGATGAGGATCATCGAGGGGGCGTTCGGGTTTCCGATCAATAGCTAGGCGCGCGCCGACGATGCGCACCGGGCCGCGATCGGCATTGTAGGCCGGGTTCTCGCTACGTTGGTAGTCGAGGGATGGCCGGGCCGGCGGCTCGAAGCGCGCCCCGCGCTTTGCCGACCGGCGGCCGTTGCGTTACGCTGGCGGCCCGATCAGCCGACAAGGGAACGAACCCGATGCAAATCGATCCTCTCCGCCACACCAAGGCGGATAACTACAAGCTGCTCACCAATCTGGTGGTTCCGCGTCCGATCGCCTGGATCAGCAGCCGGAGCCCGGACGGCGTGGTCAATCTCGCCCCTTTCAGCTTCTTCAACGCGGTGGGCAGCGATCCGCTGTACCTCATCGTCAGTATCGGCGACAACGATGCCGGCGGACCCAAGGATACCGCCAGAAACATCCGGGCCAGCGGCGAGTTCGTGGTGAATCTGGTGACCGAGGAATTGTTCGACGCCATGAATCTGTCGGCGGCGGACTTTCCGCCCGAGCAGAGCGAACTGGAGGCGGCGCATCTGCACGCCGCGCCCTCGGTGCGGATCGGGGCGCCCCGGGTGGCAGAAGCGCAGGCCAGCCTCGAGTGCAAGCTGCATAGCGCGCAGTCCTTGGGCGCGAACACGCTGTTCATCGGCGAGGTGGTGATGTTCCATGTCGCCGACCACCTGCTCGGTCCGCGTCTGCACATCGAGAATTTCGCGCCCATCGGCCGGCTCGGCTCGCCTTCCGTCTATTGCCGCACCACCGACCGCTTCGACGTTGCGCGCATCAGCTATGCGCGATGGCGGCGGGGCCCCGCGGAGCCGCCGGTCACTGCGGCGGATTGAGCAGGACGCCGCGGTCGACCTTTTCGATGTCGGTGAAGCCGCAGAAGGCCATGGTCAGGTCCAGTTCATTGCGCATGAGCTCCAGGCACTTGGTCACGCCCGCCTCCCCCAGCGCACCCAGTCCGTAGAGAAAGGCGCGTCCGATCAGGGTGCCTCTGGCGCCCAGGGCCACGGCCTTGAACACGTCCTGGCCGGTGTAGATGCCGCCGTCCATCCACACCTCGATGCGGCTGCCCGCGGCGGCGACGATCGCGGGCAGCGCCGAGATCGAACTGGGCGCGCCGTCCAGCTGGCGGCCGCCGTGATTGGAGACGATCAGCGCGTCGGCGCCGGAGTCGGCGGCGAGCCTGGCGTCCTCCGCGTCCATGACGCCCTTGAGGATCAGCTTGCCGCCCCAGCGCTTCTTGATCCATTCGACGTCGTTCCAGTCGAGGCAGGGATCGAACTGCTGACTGGTCCAGGCCGACAGCGAGCTCATGTTCTCCACGCCCTTGACGTGGCCGACGATGTTGCCGAATTGCCGCCGCTGCGTGCCCAGCATGCCCAGACCCCATCGCGGCTTGGTGGCCAGATTGAGCAGGTTGGCCAGGGTCGGCTTGGGCGGCGCGGACAGGCCGTTCTTCAGGTCCTTGTGCCGCTGTCCGAGGATCTGCAGGTCCAGGGTCAGCATCAGCGCCGAGCATTTGGCGGCCTTGGCGCGGTCGATCAGGCGCTCGATGAAGTCCCGGTCGCGCATCACGTAGAGCTGGAACCAGAACGGCGCCGTGGTGTGCGCCGCCACGTCCTCGATCGAGCAGATGCTCATGGTCGACAGCGTGAACGGCACGCCGAACTTTTCCGCCGCGCGCGCGGCGAGGATTTCGCCGTCGGCGTGCTGCATCCCGGCCAGCCCGATCGGCGCCAGCGCCACCGGCATCGCCACGTCCTGGCCGATCATCCGGGTGCGCAGCGAGCGCCGGTCGATATTGACCGCCACCCGCTGGCGCAGCTTGAGCCGCTGAAAGTCCTCGGCGTTGGCGCGATAGGTCGATTCGGTCCAGGAGCCGGTGTCGGCGTAGTCGTAGAACATCCTGGGCACGCGCTTCTTGGCCAGCACGCGCAGGTCCTCGATGCAGGTGATGACGGTCATGGTGAAGCTCCTTACGCTGTCGCGAACCGCCGAAGTGTAGCGCATGCCGGCGTGGTTCGAGTCGCTGACTTGACGGGCGCTGTTACGCACTTTTACAAGCACACGCACAAGGTCTTCACCGGTACCCGGCTCACCAGCTCTCCTCCGGCGGTAGAATGAGTGCCTTGCCACAAACCGTGTGGCTCGATCCAGGCCGAGAGGCGCAGCCCGCGGAAAGATGGAAAACCAGTTTTTCGAGAAGCCTGTCCTCAATTCGCCCTACGACTTCCCGGCGCGGCATTGGGAACTCGACAGCGCCGGGCAACCGACCCAGCGTATCGTCGAGAGCCGTCGGCGCGCAGAGTTCATCACCCCCATTCCGAAGCCCAGGAAGCAAAAGGTGGCGCAAGACTCCTTGCTGTTCGACCAAGGGCTGTCCACCCAGACGCAGGAAACCGACGCCCGCCGCTGGGCCTTTGCCGAGTTCACCGACGTGTTCCAGATGCAGACCGATTTCGGCAAGAAGGTCGAAGCCGAGTTCGACAAGATGATCGATCGTTTTGCGCCGCCAAGGATTTGACGGACATGCCGGCGACCCGACTCAGGATTTTTGTCAGCAGCGTGCAAAAGGAGTTCGCGCAGCAGCGGCATGACCTGAAGGCCTTTCTGCTGGGCGATGCCGTGCTGCGCCGTTTCATCTCCGAGGTTTTCCTGTTCGAGGAACTTCCGGCCATGGACCGTCGTGCCGACCAGGTCTATCTGGAGGAGGTCGAGCGCTGCGACATCTACCTCGGGCTGTTCGGCTATGACTACGGCTTCGAGGGCGAGAATGGCATTTCCCCGACCGAACATGAATACGACTATGCCACCCGCCACGGCAAGACTCGTCTCATTTATGTCTGGGGCACGGCCGATAAAAACCGCGCACCGAAAATGCGTGCTTTGGTCGGCAAGGCGGGCGGCGAACTCATCCGCCGCCGCATTGAGGATGTCAGCGCCCTGACGGCTGAAGTCTATGCCAGCCTGGTGGACTACCTCGACAGCATTGGTGCGCTGCGCGTCCCGCCCTTCGATACCTCGGCCTGCGAGGGTGCCAGCCTGAAGGATCTCTCGCGCAAGCGCATCGACTGGTTCCTGGACAGCGCCCGTCGCGAGCGCGGATTTCCGCTTAAAGCCAACACCGAGACCAAGGCACTGCTCACCCACCTCAACTTGCTCGACAACGGCAAGCCCAGCAACGCCGCGGCATTGCTCTTCGGCACAAATCCGCAGCGTTTCCATCGCAGCGCCGAAACCAAATGCGTGCACTGCCACGGCAGCGAATATCGTCGCCCTTTCGCAGCGCAACAGATTTATACGGGCGATCTTTTCGAGCAGGCGGATCAGGCGCGCGATTTCGTGTTGGGCAAGATCAACCGCGCTGTCGGCATTCGCGATGTCAGCAATACGGCGCCTGCCACCTACGAACTGCCGCCGGACGCAGTGGGCGAGGCCATCGTCAACGCCTTGGCCCATCGCGATTACCACAGCAATGCCTCGGTCGAGGTGCGCCTGTTCGCCGACCGGCTGGAAGTCTGGAACCCCGGCGCACTGCCGGGCACCCTGACGCTGGACGATCTGCGCAAGGCACATCCTTCGGTACCCAACAATCCTTTGCTTGCCGAGTCGCTTTACCTGGCGCGCTACATTGAAAAGGCCGGGTCCGGCACCGAGCGCATGATCGAACTCTGCCGGGAGGCCGGGCTGCCCGAGCCGGAATTCGAACTTCGCGCCGGGTCGTTCGTCATCACCCTCTGGCGCGACTGGCTGTCGGATGAAGTACTGGCTGAACTTGCGTTGAACGATCGCCAACTGAAGGCGCTTCCTATCCTTCGGCAACAGCGCCATCTGACGAACAGCGAGTACCAGGCCATTACCGGCGCAACCCGTGCCACCGCGAAGCGCGATCTGGAAGCTCTTGTGCAAAAGGCTGTGATCGTCGCCAGGGGCAGCGGCCGGGGAGCCCACTACGAGTTTCTCAAGAAACGGCTCAAGAATGGCTCAAATGGGTCAACGCATGGCGGGGCGGGAAATGGCGCATAAATGGCGCAATTGGCTCATCATCCCCGTGGCGCTTGACTGACTGCCATGGCTAAATTCGACACAAAGCCGACCTATCAAGGTGTTCTCTGCCGTAGGGACAAAGGCGCCGCAAAGGGGCCGCGAAGCGGCACGCCAACGCCCAAAACGCATCATCACGGACAGGCTGACCATGGCCAAGAAACCGCCCTCCAAGCTCAGCGTCGAGGCCCTCAAGCACGACGAGGCAACGCGCAAGAATATCCCCACCGTCGAATACCTGCGCGATCGCCTGACCGTGGCGCGCGATTTGTTGACCGATTCGGGCTCGATCTTCGTGCAGATCGGCGATGAGAACGTGCACCGGGTTCGGGCGGTGATGGATGAGATATTCGGGGACGAGAACTGCTGTAGCGAGATCGTTTTCCGAAAGACCACAGGTAAAGGTAGTGCGCTGTTGGACAGCAGTTATGACGTGCTTTTGTGGTACGCAAAGGATAGGGGCTCAGTTAAGTACAGACCTCTCTTTGATGACAGAACCTATGTCGGCGATGACAACTTACGCTTCTACGAAGATGCAAGCTATGCACCATTCGTCATGACGCCAGAGCAACTTGCTGGCTTCGCGCCGCTACCATCTGGAGCGAAGGTTTATCACCCAAATCCACTTACGAGTGCCAGATCAAGCGGGCAAAGCGATGTGAGGGAATTTGAGTGCCAGGGCCGCCGCTTTTCACCAGGTAGCCGCACCTTTAGTACCAACCAAACTGGATTGACTCGACTCCGGAGCGCTGGTCGCTTGCTGGCAATCGGCAACACTCTCCGCTTTAAGCGGTATCTCGATGATTTTCGCGTGATGACGCGGAACAACATATGGGATAACACTCGGCAGAGCGGATTTGGAGATGCAAAAGTTTACGTTGTACAAACCCCGAGCGCCGCGATCCAGCAAGCAATGCTTACGTCCACCGACCCAGGCGATCTCGTTCTCGATCCCACCTGCGGTTCCGGCACCACCGCCTACGTCGCCGAACAATGGGGCCGTCGCTGGATCACCATCGACACTTCCCGCGTCGCTCTGGCGCTGGCCCGCGCCAGGATCATGGGCGCGCGCTATCCCTATTACCTGCTCGCCGACAGTAAGGACGGCCAGTTCAAGGAAGCTGAAGTCAGCCGCAGCGCGCCCTCCACCAAGCCTACCTACGGCAATCTGCGCCACGGCTTCGTCTATGAGCGTGTGTCCCACATCACCCTGAAGTCCATCGCCAACAACACCGAGATCGACGTCATCTGGGATAACTACCAGACCCTGCTGGAACCCCTGCGCGAACAACTCAACCAGGCTCTGGGCAGGCAATGGCAGGAATGGGAAATCCCCCGCGACGCATCTGACGCAAATTCGGCCAAGTGGTCGGCGATGGCGAAGAAGCTCCACGCCGACTGGTGGCAGCAGCGCATCGCCCGTCAGCGGGAAATCGATGCGTCGATCGCAGCCAAGGCCGAGTCCGAATACCTCTACGACAGGCCCTATGAGGACAGGAAGAGGGTGCGCGTCGCCGGCCCCTTCATCGCCGAGAGCCTCTCGCCCCACCGCGTGCTCGGCGTCGATGAGGACGGCGAACTGATCGACCCCGACAAGGCCGGCCAACCCGGCGCGGGCTACGGCGAGCGCGACTTCGTGCAGATTATTCTGGAAAACTTGCGCACCTCCGGCGTCCAGCAGGCACACAAGGAAGACCGGATCGCGTTTACCTCGCTCACGCCCTGGCCGGGCGACCTGGTCTGCGCCGAGGGGCGTTACCAGGAGGGGGACGCCGAGAAGCGCGCCGCCGTCTTCATCGGCCCCGAGTTCGGCACCGTCTCCCGTCCCGACTTGGTGGAAGCCGCGCGAGAGGCTGGCGACTCCGGCTTCGACGTGCTGATCGCCTGTGCCTTCAACTTCGAGGCCCGCACCACCGACTTCAACAAGCTGGGCCGCATTCCCGTGCGACGGGCGCGCATGAACGCCGATCTGCACATGGCCGAAGACCTCAAGAACACCGGCAAAGGCAATCTCTTCGTCATCTTCGGCGAGCCTGACATTGAGATCATTCGCGACGAAGACGGCAGGATGCGCGTCAAGGTCCACGGTGTGGACGTCTTCGACCCCAGCACCGGCGAAGTCCGCAGCGACTCGGCTTCCGGCATCGCCTGCTGGTTCATCGACACCGACTACAACGAGGAAAGCTTCTTCGTCCGCCACGCTTACTTCCTCGGCGCCAACGACCCCTACAAGGCCTTGAAGACGACGCTCAAGGCCGAGATCGACGAGGAAGCCTGGGCCACACTCAACAGCGACACCTCTC
>JAJZPJ010000147.1 GCA_021811225.1 Pseudomonadota bacterium | reverse complement strand
GCACTGGCCCTGTTGGTGGCGGAGTCCGATCCGGCGCACAAGGAAACGATGATCCGTCTGGTGATGAACATGCTGGTGCCGCCGACATGATCCAAGCTGAAACCCGCCATCTCGAATCCCTCTACCGTCAAAGACTCGAAGCGCTGGACGAGCTGAAGCGGTCGCTGCTGCACCAGGCCTTCAGCGGTCAGTTGTGAAGAGCCTGTTGCACCTGACCTCAGGGTCGTTTAACATGTTACATGTAACGATGAATAGGGGAGTCGGCGATGAGAGCGAGTACCTCGGCGCGGGTGCAGAAGCATCGCGCGGCATTGAGGGAATCCGGCTTGCGTCCGGTGCAGATTTGGGTGCCGGATACGCGGCGCGCGGGTTTCGCGGAGGAGTGCCGCCGCCAGTCGAAGTTGTTGCAAGGCGATGCGCATGAGCGGGAAACCGCCGATTGGTTGGAGGGTGCCGCCGACCGCGAAGGCTGGCAATGAAGCGCGGCGATCTGGTGACGGTGGCCTTGCAAGGCGATCTCGGCAAGCCGCGACCGGCACTGGTGATCCAGTCCGATCTGTTCGACGAGCATCCTTCCGTGACGATCCTGCCCGTGACCGGCGAATTGCGCGCTGCGCCGCTGTTCCGCATCGCAGTGAATCCCGACGAGTTGAACGGACTGAACAAGCCTTCGCAGGTGATGGTGGATAAGCCGCAATCGATCGCGCGCGAAAGGATCGGCACGGTGATCGGTCGCCTGGACGATGAGACGATGCTGGCGGTGAATCGGGCGCTGGCGGTTTTCCTCGGTTTCGCCTGAGCAGGTGATTGAAGCCGAAGCCCGGACCGGCGCGGCAGAGGGACCGCAAAGCCTTGCATTGACGCGGCAATGCACTTGCATTACTATTTAAAAATATTCATTTGCCGGACCGTGCCATGGCTGTCAACCTGAAAGTCGAATCCACGCTCACCGATCGCTATCAGACCACGGTGCCGGAGACCGTCCGGCGCGCGCTCAAGCTCGGCAAGCGCGACAAGATTCACTACACCATCCGTCCCGACGGCGACGTCGTGCTCACGCGCGCTGCCGCCGCCGAGGATGAGGATCCGGTGCTCGGGCAGTTCCTGGACTTTCTGGCCCGCGACCTCGCCGCGCATCCGCAACGGCTTCAGGCGGTCGATGCCGGTCTGGTGCGGCGCATCCGCTCGCTCGTCGGCGGCGTCGAAGTGGATCTCGACGCGCCGCTGTCGGCTGACGATGAATGAAGCGGGTGGGGCCGGCGCCCCTGGTCGTCAATGGCTGGACGATTTTCGCCCATCCCTTGTTCCTGGATCAGCTTGAGGTGCTGACCGCGCAGGTGGCAGTCCTCAGGCGGAAGGATCCCGGCGGCGTCGGCAGGAAGAACGCCGCCAAGCGCCTGGCGGCTATCGCCAAGCTCGCCTTCGAGGTCATCCCGCAAGACCCGTCGCGGCCAGAATATCGACAGGGCAACGCGCTGGGCGAAGAGCATAAGCACTGGTTCCGGGCCAAGTTCTTCCAGCAGTACCGGCTCTTTTTCCGCTATCACGCCACGAGCAAGGTGATCGTCTATGCCTGGGTGAATGACCAGGACACGAAGCGCGCCTACGAGCGCAGCGATGATGCCTACCGGGTGTTCCGGAAGATGCTGGAGAGCGGTCGTCCGCCCGATGACTGGACGCGGCTGCTGGCCCAGTCGCGCGCCCTTGCAAATCGCCCGGCTTCAACGGCGCCATGAACGAAGCCGAGACCCGCGCCGAACACATCGACCCGCTGCTGGCTGCGGCCGGCTGGGGCGTCGTCGAGGGCAGCCGGATCCGGCGCGAATACGCGATCACCCCCGGACGCATCGAGGCAGCGGGCCGGCGCGGCAAGGGACTGAGCGCCGATTACGTGCTGGAGTACCGCAACACCAAGCTGGCGGTGATCGAGGCCAAGGCCTGGGACAAGGCGCTGACGGAGGGCGTCGGCCAGGCCAAGGACTACGCGGAGAAGCTCTCGCTGCGCTTCACCTACGCCACCAACGGCCGGGGCATCTACGGCATCGACCGGCACACCGGCGTCGAGGGCGAGCTGCAGCGCTATCCCTCGCCCGAGGAATTGTGGCACCGCACCTTCGCGACAGCCAACGCCTGGCGCCAGCGCTTCGCCGCCGTGCCTTATCCCGACAAGGGCGGCGCCTGGACCATCCGCTTCTACCAGGAGCTCGCGGTGGCTCGCGTGCTGGACGCGCTGGTCGCGGGCCGGACGCGCATCCTGCTGACCTTGGCCACCGGCACCGGCAAGACCGCGATCGCCTTCCAGATCGCCTGGAAGCTGTTCCAGGCGCGCTGGAGCCTCAAGGACGGCAAGACGGCGGCCGAGCCCGCGCGCCGGCCGCGCATCCTGTTCCTGGCCGACCGCAACAATCTCGCCACCCAGGCCTACAACGACTTCACCTCCTTCGCGGCCTTCAGCGAGGATGCGCTGGTGCGCATCAAGCCCGAGGACATCCGCAGGCAGGGCAGGGTGCCGAAGAATGCCAGCCTGTTCTTCACCATCTTCCAGACCTTCATGAGCGGCTCGGCGCCAGGCGCGGACGGCGCTCCCGCTCCCTACTTCGGCGAGTATCCGCCGGACTTCTTCGACTTCATCGTCATCGACGAGTGCCATCGCGGCGGCGCCAACGACGAGGGCAACTGGCGCGGCATCCTCGAATACTTTTCCCCCGCGGTGCAGCTGGGCCTGACCGCGACGCCGCGCCGCCGCGACAACGCCGACACCTACGCCTATTTCGGCGAGCCGGTGTATAGCTACTCGCTCAAGGAGGGCATCAACGACGGCTTCCTGACGCCCTTCCGGGTGAAGCAGATCGCCACCACCCTGGACGAGTACGTCTATACCCCCGACGACACCCTGGTCGAGGGCGAGATCGAGGCGGGCAGGCGCTACACCGAGCCCGACTTCAACCGGATCATCGAGATCAGGGAGCGCGAGAAGAAGCGCGTGGACATCCTGATGGCGCGGATCGACCCGCGCGAGAAGACGCTGGTGTTCTGCGCCACGCAGGATCACGCGCTGGCGGTGCGCGACCTGATCAACCAGGCGAAGGCGAGCGCCGATCCGAACTACTGCCAGCGGGTCACCGCCAACGACGGCGCGCTGGGCGAAGAGCACCTGCGCGACTTCCAGGACAACGAGAAGACCGTCCCGACGGTGCTCACCACCTCGCAGAAGCTGTCGACCGGCGTCGATGCCCGCAACGTGCGCAACATCGTGCTGCTGCGGCCGGTCAATTCGATGACCGAGTTCAAGCAGATCATCGGCCGCGGCACGCGGCTCTACGAGGGCAAGGACTACTTCACCATCTACGATTTCGTCCAGGCGCACCATCACTTCAGCGATCCGGAATGGGACGGCGAGCCGCTCGAGCCCGAAGTGAAGGAAACCCGGCCGGCGCCGCTGCCCGGCGCCGTCGGCGAGATTCGCCAGCCGCAGGCGGAGTACCAGAAGCGGCAGAAGATCAAGGTGGTGCTCGCCGACGGCAAGGCGCGCAGCATCGGCCACATGATGGCGACCAGCTTCTGGCATCCCGACGGCACGCCGATGTCGGCGCAGCAGTTCATGGAAGCGCTGTTCGGCAAGCTGCCGGACTTCTTCCGCGACGAGGACGAGCTGCGCGCCCTGTGGAGCGCGCCCGACACCCGCGCCAAGCTGCTGGAGGGCCTGGCGGAGAAGGGCTTCGGCCGGGAGCAACTGGCCGAGATGCAGAGGATCATCGACGCGGAAAATAGCGACCTGTTCGACGTGCTGGCCCACGTCGCCTACGCCCTGGCGCCGAGGACGCGCGAGGAGCGCGCGGCGCAGGCGATGGCGCTGATCAGCGGCCACTTCAACGACCGGCAGCGGGTGTTTCTCGACTTCGTGCTCTCGCACTACGTCGCCGTCGGCGTCGAGGAACTCGATCAGGCCAAGCTGACGCCGCTGCTGCGCTTGAAGTATCGCGATTCGATCGCCGACGCTTGTGCCGACCTCGGCCGGCCGGAGGAGATCGGCAAGGTGTTTTCCGGCTTCCAGAAGTACCTCTATCAGCAGCGGGCGACGGCGTAAGGAGCGATCATGAGACACATCGAGAGACACCGGACCCACCGCATCGGCTGGCTGCGCGCCGCGGTGCTGGGCGCCAACGACGGCATCGTGTCCACCGCCAGCCTGGTCTTGGGCGTGGCGGCGGCGGGCGCGCAGGCCAAGAGCATCCTGGTCGCGGGCGTGGCCGGCCTGGTCGCGGGCGCGATGTCGATGGCCGCCGGCGAGTACGTCTCGGTGAGCTCGCAGTCCGACACCGAGAGCGCCGACCTGGAGCGGGAGAAGAAGGAGCTGGCCGCCGATCCCGTGCACGAGCACGCGGAGATGGCGGCGATCTACGTCGGCCGCGGACTCGACGCGAAGCTCGCCGCCGAGGTCGCCACCCAGTTGATGGCGCACGACGCGCTGGGCGCCCACGCCCGCGACGAGCTGGGCATCTCCGAGACCCTGACCGCGCGGCCGGTGCAGGCGGCGCTGGCCTCGGCCGGCACCTTCTCGGTGGGCGCCGTGCTGCCGCTGCTGGTGGTCCTGCTGGTGCCGGCGTCCCTGCTGATGTGGGCGGTGGCTGGCAGTTCGCTGCTGTTCCTGGCGCTGCTGGGCGCGCTCTCGGGGCGCGCCGGCGGCGCGCCGGTCGCGACCGCGGCATGGCGCGTGACCTTCTGGGGCGCGCTGGCGATGGCGCTGACCGCCGGCGTCGGGGCGCTGTTCGGCGTGGCGGCCTGAGCCATGCCCGGCCCCGCCGACCGCACCGATGTGCCGCCGAAAGACCCGCTCGCCTGTACCGAGTGCGGTGCGAGCTCCCGGGAGCGGCAATACGCGCGGACGCCCGAGCGCCGGACCTGCGAGCATTGCCTGCTCGATGCGCGCAAGCGCCTGGGCGGTCTGGAGGAGGACCCCTACGAGCTGTTCGTCGAATCCCTGGCCGAGGCCCTGGACCTGAGGGAGCGGGAAACCGGGCTGCATTCCAAGCGGGTCGCGACCCACACGCTGCTCCTGGCGGCGCACCACTACACCGACGTGAAGGATCTGCGCGAGGTCTATTGGGGCAGCCTGCTCCACGACATCGGCAAGATCGGCGTGCCCGACGCCGTGCTGCTGAAGCCCGGGCGCCTGACCGACGAGGAGTGGCGGATCATGCGCCTGCACCCGGCCAACGGCCATCTGATCCTGGAGAAGCTGCCCTTCCTCGCGATGGCTGCGGACATCGTGCTCTGCCACGAGGAGTGCTACGACGGCTCGGGCTACCCGGCGGGCTTGAAGGGCGAGGAGATTCCGCTGGCGGCGCGGCTGTTCGCGGTCGTAGACACCCTGGACGCGATGACCTTCGACCGCCCCTATCGCAAGGCGCTGCCCTTCGACACCGCCAAGGCGGAAATCCAGCGCATGGCCGGCAGCCAGTTCGATCCCCTGGCGGTGGACACCTTCCTCGCCGAGGAGACGGCGCTGCGGGAAATGGTCACGCTGGCGTTTCCGCCTGGCCGATAGCGCGGGCTCGCCGCGGCGCGCGTCCGGTGCGGGCCGATCGTCTTCAGGCCCTATAATCCGCCTGTCTTAAATCCCGCAGCCCCCACCACGATGGCCTCGGCAACGCGCAGCGACGACCCTCTCGAACCGGCCCTCGGCGCCATGACGGCGCGGCCCCGCGTCCGATGAACATCGCTCCCTTCGCCGAACGCCTGCAGCAATGCCATATGGGCCTGATCGAGGCGCATCTGGCCAAGCTCTCCCCCGAGGATCTGGCCTTCCGCTTCTTCTATCCGGCCACCCTGGACTCGCTCAGGGAGCGCTATCTCGCGCGCCTGGATCCCGCGCGCGACGTCCTGCTGGGCATCATGATCGACGGCGAGATCGGCGCGCTCGCGCACCTCTACGTCGAGCAGCACAAGGCCGAGGTCGGCGTCACGGTATTGCCCGAGTACCGGGAGCGCGGCCTGGGCGAGCAGTTGTTCGAGGCTTCGATACTCGAGGCGCGGGCGCTGGGCTGCCGCCAGATCGCGATCGAGACCCGGCCCGACAACGCGCCGATGATCGCGCTGGCGCGCTCCCACGGCTTCATCGTCGGCTACGACTACGGCAACATCGCCGGCCGGCTCGAGCTGCGGCCGCTCGAGCCGGCCGGCATGTCGCTGTGGACCTTCCACCGCCTGCTCGACGTCGGCGCCGGCCTGTGGCGCTCGCTGTTCGGCTGCGAGCCGATGGACAAGCGCTGAAGCGCGAGCCCTGACCGACATGTCGCTGCTGTCCAAGAAATATCGCCTGCTCGCCTGGATCGGCCTGGCCCTGGTCGCCGGCTTCCTGACCATCAGCATCGCCGCCTACCTCGCCTCGCGCGACGCGATCCGCTTGGACATCGCCCGGCAGTCCCTGCCGCTGAGCAGCGACAACATCTATTCCGAGATCCAGAAGAATCTGCTGCGGCCGGTGTTCATCTCCTCGCTGATGGCGCAGGACACCTTCCTGCGCGACTGGATCCTGAACGGCGAGAAGGACACCGGCCAGATCGTCCATTACCTGGAGGAGGTCAGGCAGAAGTA
>JAJZPJ010000146.1 GCA_021811225.1 Pseudomonadota bacterium | reverse complement strand
TGGTCGTGACCGCCGTTGGCGCTACGACCGGCACCGGCGTGGCCATCGGCGCGGTCCCGGGCAATGGCGGGATGGCGAGCGTCTTCGGCACGACGACGAATACCGCTCCCTCGACCAATTACGACATCGTCGATGTTTCTACCGGAGCCAACAACGGAATGTCGGTGTTTTCAAACCCGCCGGGGACGACTTCTGGCGTCAGCACCTACACCCACGCCTACACATCCGGCCAGCCGATCAGTCTGAGCGGCATGAGTCTGTACGGCACGAATGCCACCGATTTCGGCGCCTCGGTGACCATCACCGGCGCCCCCGCCAACGGCGATTCCTTCAGCATCGCCCCGAGCACCAACCAGAGCGTTTTCACCACGCTGTCGAACCTGATCACCTCGCTCGAATCGAACGCCACCGGAACGCCGGCGGGGGCCGCGAAGTTCGCCACCGACATGGGCTCGGCGCTGACCAACATCGATCAGGCGAGCCAGAACATTCTCACCGTGCGCGCCAGCGTCGGCTCGCGCCTGAACGAGATCACCGCCCTGGGCAGTTCCAACAGCACCACCAATCTGCAATTGTCGCAGACCCTGTCGACCCTGCAGGACGTCGACATGGCCAAGGCGATCTCGGATCTGACCCAGCAGCAGACCGGGCTCCAGGCGGCGCAGCAGTCCTTCGCCAAGGTGTCGCAACTGTCGCTGTTTTCCTACCTCTGATGACCCGAGGCGTGATCCTGCTGCTGCTCGCCGCATTGTCGGGCTGCAGCAATTTTGTCCCGCATCAGACGCTGCAGCTCATCGCCTCGCTCGATCCGCTCTCGCCCAACTGGGAAATCGACGAGGTGCCGCTGTCGGGCAACCGCTTCCATCTGTCGCTGAAAATGAAACGCTATGGCGACGGCGGTGCCGGCGAGGCGAAGCAGGTCTTCGATCGCCGGGCAGAAAGTCTGGCGCAATACGGCGGCTTCAAGACCTATCAGGTGCTGGACTACACGGAAGGGATGGAGTCCTCGGTGATCGGCGCCCAGCGCGTCGCCCAAGGCGACATCCGGCTGATCGGCGATGGCGACGACAGCGCCGGGAATCCGGATCAGGGCAGCGCGCCGCCGGCGCGCAATATGCCCGAGAGCGCGACGAAGCCGTTGTCGTAGAGCCGCTCCAGCGCCGCTCCGAAATAGGGCATCGACAGCGTCAATACCATGAAGCCGGCGACGATGGTCACCGGAAAGCCGACCGCGAAAATGTTGAGTTGCGGCGCGATGCGGGCCAGCACGCCGAGCGCGATGTTGGCGACCAGGAGCGCTGCGATCAGCGGCAGGGCCAGGAGCACGCCGGTGGAGAACAGGGTCGCCGACCAGGTCAGCACGGCGACGAAACCCTTGGCGGCGAACGGGCCGCCGCCCACCGGCAGCAGCCTGAAGCTCTCGGCCAGCGCCGCGAGCGTCAGCAGGTGACCGTTCAGGGCGAGAAATATCAGGGTTGCCAACAGTCCCAGGAATTCCGAGAGCACCGGCGTTTGCGCCGCGCTCTGCGGATCGTAGAAGGAGGCGAAGCCCAAGCCCATCTGCAGCCCGATCAGTTGCCCGGCCAGATCCACCACCGCGAACACGATGCTCAGGGTGAAGCCGATGACCACCCCGATCAATATCTGCTGCACCAGCACCAGCAGACCTTGCCAGGAGTCCACCGCTATCGCCGGCATGGCCGGCAGGGCCGGCGCCAGCGCGAAGCTGATCGCCAGTCCCAGGATCAGGCGGATTTGCGTCGTCAGCGCGACGTTGCTGAACACCGGCGCGGTCATGACGACGGCGAGGATGCGCGCCAGCGGATAGGCGAAGGTGGCGATCCAGACGTTGAGCTGGGCGTTCGAAAAGGAGATCACGCGGCGAGCGACGATCAGCCGATGATGTTGGGGATGCTCTGGTAGAGCTGGCGCATGTAGTCGGTCATCAGGGTCAGCATCCAGGGCCCGGCGGCGATCAGGGTGAGGAAGATCACCAGCAGCTTGGGCACGAAGGACAGCGTCGCCTCGTTGATCTGCGTCGCCGCCTGGAAAATGCTGACCAAGAGGCCCGTGACCAGCGCCGCGATGAACAGCGGCGCCGAGATCAGCAGCAAGATCTCCATCGCGCCGCGGCCGATATCGATGACGGTGGACGGGGTCATCCGAAGCTCCTCACCAGAGAGCCGATCAGCAACACCCAGCCGTCGACCAGCACGAAGAGCATGATCTTGAAGGGCAGGGCGACGATCACCGGCGACATCATCATCATGCCCATCGACATCAGCACCGAGGCGACCACCATGTCGATGATGAGGAAGGGAATGAAGACGACGAAGCCGATCTGGAAAGCGGTTTTCAGCTCCGAGGTGACGAAAGCGGGAATCAGCACGCGCATCGGCACGGCGGCGGGCGACTCCGGCTTGGGCAGCTTCGCCATCTGGGTAAACAAGGTGAGGTCGGCCACGCGCGTCTGTTTCAGCATGAAGGATTTCAACGGCACGGCGCCGATATCGAGCGCCTGGACGAAAGTGATCTTGTTCTGCGAGAGCGGCAGATAGGCATCCGTATAGATCTTGTCCGCCACCGGCGCCATGACGAAGAAGGTGAGAAACAGCGCCAGGCCGACCAGCACTTGATTGGGCGGCGACGTCTGCGTGCCCAGGGCGCTGCGCAGCAGCGAGAGCACGATGATGATCCGGGTGAAGCCGGTCATCATCAAGAGCAGCGCCGGCAGGAAGGTGAGGCCGGTGAGCAGCAGCAGGGTCTGGATCGACAGCGACCATTGCGTGCCGCCGCCGGCCGCCGGCGTGCTGGTCAGGGCGGGCAGCACCTGCGCGGCCGCCAGCGCGGGCGTGAGCAGCAACAGGATGAAGAGGACGTGCTTAAGGCGCATTGCGCCGGTCCATGACCTGCTTCAACCAGCCGCCGAAATCCTTGCCCGGCGCGGCCGGCGCCGCCGGCACCTGGCTGCGGGGCAGCTGGGTCAGCGGCGTGATCTGGGTGGCGGTGACGCCGAGCACCAGCCAGGTATCGCCCAGCTCCAGCACCACCACGCGTTCGCGCGTGCCGACGGCGGTGCCGGCGACCACGCGCAGCAGGCCGGCAGCGCTGCCGCGCGGCGCGGTGAGGCGCTTCAATAGGTACAGGCTGACAAACAGCAGCAAGAGCACCACGACCAGACCGAACAGCATCTGCAGCAGGGTGGTGCCCAGTGCGGGCGTCCGGACGGCCTGGGCTGCCGCCAGTCTTGGCATGGCGGCGGCCCAGGGCAGGAGGCGGGAGGCGCGGATGTTCATCGGGCGGGCGGGAATTTTTCGGCCACGCCAGATTAACGCCGGTATCGGCGTGCAAAGGCCGGAGCACCGGGGGAAATGGCTCCTTAATCGTGGAACCGCGCCGGAAACTAGGCGGCAGTACCTGGTGCCCTGGGTTGTCTCCGACAGCTAAGGGCGTTAGCGGTGCAGCTTCTTCACCCGTTCCGCGGGCGTGATGATGTCGGTGAGCCGGATGCCGAACTTGTCGTTGACCACCACCACTTCGCCCTGGGCGATCAGCGTGCCATTGACCAGCACGTTCATCGGTTCTCCGGCGAGCCCTTCCAGTTCCACCACCGAGCCGTGGGCCAGTTGCAGCAGGTTGCGGATCGCGATGCTGGTCCGGCCGAGTTCGACCGTCAGATTGACCGGAATGTCGAGAATCATGCCGAAGTCGTTCATGGCATTGGCCTTCTCGCTGCCGCCGGACGAGAATTGCTCGAAGATGTTGGCCGGCTGGGCTTCCGCGGCGGCAGGCTTCTCCTGCTCGCTCATCGCCGCCGCCCAATCGTCGTCCGATACCTGCTCTTCCGTGTCGCTCATGACGTCCTCCGATTACTTCTGTTCAACATTATCCTGCGCCAGGAAGCGCTCGACCTTCAGCGCGTACTGGCCGTTGCGCAAGCCGTAACGGCATTCCATTATCGGAACGTTGTCCACCATCACCGGGACGGTGTCGTCGATCGCCACCGGCATGACGTCGCCGACCTTCATGTTCATGATCTGGCCTAAGGTGACGCGGCTCGTGCACAGCGGCGCCACCAGTTCCACCACGGCATCTTGCAACTGGCGGGTCAGCATCGTCGTCCAGTGCTTGTCGGACGACAACTGCTCGCTGTGCATCGAGGACGAGAGCATGTCGCGGATCGGCTCGATCATCGAGTAGGGCAGGCAGATGTGCAGCTCCGCCGAAGCGCCGGAGAGTTCGATGGTGAAGGTGACGGCGAGGACGATCTCCGAGGGCGTGGCGATGTTGGCGAACTGGGTGTTCATCTCCGAGCGGATGTACTCGAAGTTCAGGGGATAGACCGGCTTCCAGGATTTCTCGTATTCGCTGAAGATGACCCGGAGCAGGCCCTGGATGATGCGCTGCTCGGTCGGCGTGAAGTCGCGGCCCTCGACCCGGGAGTGGAAGCGGCCGTCGCTGCCGAACATGTTGTCGACGACCAGGAACACCAGGTTGGGATCGAGCACGATCAGTCCTGTGCCCCGGAGCGGCTTGACGTGAACCAGGTTGAGATTGGTCGGCACCACCAGGTTGCGGATGAACTCGCTGTATTTCTGGACCCGCACCGGTCCCAGGGAGATCTCGGTATTGCGCTGCATGTAATTGAACAGGCCGATGCGCAGATAGCGGGCGAAGCGCTCATTGACGAGTTCCAGCGTCGGCATGCGGCCGCGGACGATCCTCTCCTGGCGGCCGATATCGTAGGGCTTGACCCCACCCGTGGCCTGTTCCTCGGCCGGGGCCTCGTCGGCCTCGCCGGTCACGCCCTTCAACAGGGCGTCGACTTCTTCCTGGGAGAGAAAGTCCTGGCTCATGTCCTACTGGATGATGAAGGAAGTGTAGAGCACCGACTGCACCGGGTCGTCCGGCCTGGGCGCGGCCCCCGTGTAGGGGGCGCCCTGGCTGCCGTCGATGATCTGGTTGATCTGGTTGCGCAGCTCAATGGAGAGCGTCTCCATGCCCTGCGGCGTCGACAGGTCCGAGGGCTTTTTGGAAGACAGCAGCAGCAGTATCCTGTTGCGGATCTCTGGCATGTAGAGCTTGATCTTTGCACTGACCGAATCGTTGAGCACCCGCAGTTCGGGAACCATCTGGAGATATTGTTCCGAGCGCGTCGGGTCGCTTTGCAGCTTGACGGTGAAGGACTCCAGGCGCACGAACACCGGGGCCACGTCGCTCTTGGCGCTCGCTGCGCCGCCCTTGTCGGCATTGCCGGCGATCGCGGCGTCCTTCTTCTTCAGCCACAAGAGGGCGCCGCCGCCCAATACCAGTGCCGCCACCAACGCGATGACGATGATGAACAGCAATTTTTTCTTCGGTGCTTTTTTCTTAGCAACCGGTTCTTCTTGTTTCGCTGGTGCCTTGGCCATCCCCCACTCCCCGTTGATTGTCAGACGCGGTCGCGTCGGCTACGGACCCGGTCCCTGAGCCGGCATCAGGCGAACACGTCGACCATGCCGTTGCCCTGTCTTAGCCACAGCGAGGCCGCGTTGAGCGGCTGCGAAGCGCCCGATCCCAGGCCGAGGCCTGCCTGCGCGCGGGACGAATTATCCCCGTTTCCTCGATTATTGGGTGATTGGCTGCCCGTGTCGCCGGTGGCGCCCGAACCCACCTGGGTCTGCCCCAGATTCACGCCGGCGCCGGCGAGCATTTCCCGCAATCGCGGCAGGGCCGCTTCGAGCGCGTCGCGTACCTCCGGGTTGTGCGAGACGAACTGGGCGCTGGCCTGGTCGCCGTGCAGCGACAGCGAGACCTCTACCCGGCCCAGGTGCGGCGGATTGAGCACCAGTTCGGCGTGTTGCGTCTGACTTCCGGCCATCCAGACCAGCTTGTCGCCGACGTTGCTCGCCCAGTTGTTCGATCCCAGCGAAGCGGTCACCGGCAGAGGGGTTGCCGGAGCGGTGGCGTGCGTTGTGGCCTGGGCCGTCGCGAGCAGATTCTGGAAAGCGGAATCGGGCGGTGCAGCGTCGGCCTGCTTGGCATGGACCGCCGGGGAATCGCCGGTCGGCAGGCTCAGGGCGGCAGGAATTGCCGTCTTGACGGCCGCCGCCGTCGGGATCGTGGCGGTGGCGGCATCCTCATGAACGGCGGCGCCGGCTGCGGCCGCAGGAAGCGATGCGGGTAGGGCCCCGGCCAGGAGTCCCGAATCGACGGCGGGTGTCGCGGCTTTCTTTTCCGCCGAAGCTCCGCTGCCGGCTGTACCGCCCGGCGCATTGACCGCGACTGCGGCGGGCTGGATGCTCGTCGCCACGAGTGCGGCCAGGCCCAGGGCGCCTGGATCGGCGGCCGTGGCATCCGCTGCCGCGGTCTTCTTCGTCGGCGCAGCTTCAGCCTTGGCGGCAGGCTGGGAGGCAGAGGTGGTGGCGGGTTTGCTGTCCGAATTGGCGCCCGTCGCCGTCTGTCCGGCGGCGCTGATCTGGCGGTGCAGTTCCGAGGCGAAATTTCCTGGGCCGGTGGCTGAGCTGCTCTGGTCGCCGGCCGGATTGCCGCTGCTGACCGGTGTCGGCGCCGCAGACAGGCTGGGCAGTACGTTGATTTCCGGCATGGAGCTTTTTCCCTGGTGCGTGGCAGTCGATTGCCGCTGATGCAGCAAACAGCGTGCCAGTTCTCCCGGACCGGGTGCTA
>JAJZPJ010000145.1 GCA_021811225.1 Pseudomonadota bacterium | reverse complement strand
CGATGGTGTGATGGATCGCCTGCAATTCTTCGCCGGGCTCGGCCCGCGTCTGCTTGAGGATGTCGTCGATGCGGCCGCGCTTCCAGGTGTCGAGCAGGCCGTCCACCAGGTCGCGGCGGTTCTCGAAGTGCCAGTAGAAACTGCCCTTGGTGACGCCCAGGCGCTTGGCCAGCACTTCGATGCGCAACCCGTCCGCGCCCAGCTCGGCGAGCGCCGCGAGGGCGGCGCGGATCCAGGCCTCGCGATCTAAGGCCGCCGCTGTTTTCCTGGACTGTTTTTCCATACGGCTTGGTATTGAATTCGGGGTCGGGATGCGCTAGGATAACGCATCCCGTACCTAAGCGTATGGAGCGCGTTGCCGAAACGCCGCCGAACTCGGGCCGGAAGAATCGGTGCATAATTTCCAACTTTCTAGAGAGAGGAGCGCTGACTTGAAGATCCTGGTACCCGTCAAGCGCGTGGTCGATTACAACGTCAAGGTGCGGGTGAAATCCGACGGCACCGGCGTCGATCTGGCCAACGTCAAGATGTCGATGAACCCCTTCGACGAGATCGCCGTCGAGGAAGCGGTGCGTCTGAAGGAAGCGGGCGTCGCCACCGAGGTGATCGCCGTCTCCTGCGGCCTCGCCGCCTGCCAGGAGACCCTGCGCACGGCCATGGCCCTGGGCGCCGACCGCGCCGTCCTGGTCGAGACCGACGTCGAGCTGCAGCCGCTGGCCGTGGCCAAGCTGATCAAGGCGGTGGCCGAGAAGGAGGGGCCGCAACTGGTCATCTTCGGCAAGCAGGCGATCGACGACGACGCCAACCAGACCGGCCAGATGTTCGCCGCCCTGATGGGCTGGGCCCAGGCCACCTTCGCCTCGAAGCTGGTGATTGCCGAGGGCCGGGCGAACGTCACCCGCGAGGTCGATGGCGGCGGCGAGACCCTGTCGCTCAAGCTGCCGGCGGTGGTGACCACCGATCTGCGCCTGAACGAGCCGCGTTACGCGACCCTGCCCAACATCATGAAGGCCAAGAAGAAGCCGCTGGAAACCGTGAAGCCGGCCGATCTCGGCGTCGATGTGACGCCGCGCCTGACCACGCTCAAGGTGGTCGAGCCGGCCAAGCGCAGCGCCGGCGTCAAGGTCGCCGACATCAAGACCCTGGTGGAAAAACTCAAGAACGAAGCGAAGGTGATCTGATGGCCATACTGGTAATCGCCGAACACGACAACGCGTCCCTGAAGGCCGCGACCCTGAACGCCGTGACCGCGGCGGCCAAGATCGCCGCGCATCTTGTCTCGGACATCCATCTGCTGGTCGCCGGCCAGAACTGCGCCGCCGCCGCCCAGTCCGCCGCCTTGACCGCGGGCGTGGCCAAGGTGCTGGTCGCCGATGCCGCCCACTACGCCGATCAGACCGCCGAGAACGTCGCCGCCCTGGTGGTGTCCCTGGCCGGGGGCTACAGCCACATCCTGGCGACGGCCACCGCCAGCGGCAAGAACATGCTGCCGCGCGTCGCCGCGCAGCTCGACGTGGCGCAGATCTCCGAGATCGTCGAAGTCGTTGCCGCCGACACCTTCGTCCGGCCGATCTACGCCGGCAACGCGCTGGCCACGGTCAAGAGCGCCGACGCGGTGAAGGTGATCACCGTGCGCGGCACCGGCTTCGACGCCGCGGGGCAGGGCGGCTCGGCCGCGCTCGAAAATCTCGCCGCCGGTCCCGATCTCGGCCTGACGACCTTCGTCGGACGCGAGCTCACCAAGTCCGAGCGTCCCGAACTGGCCGCCGCCAAGATCATCGTCTCGGGCGGGCGCGGCATGGGCAGCGGCGAGAACTACCACAAGCTGCTCGAACCGCTGGCCGACAAGCTCGGCGCCGCCCTGGGCGCTTCCCGCGCCGCCGTCGACGCGGGCTTCGTGCCCAACGACTACCAGGTCGGCCAGACCGGCAAGATCGTCGCGCCCCAGCTCTATTTCGCCATCGGCATCTCCGGGGCGATCCAGCATCTGGCCGGCATGAAGGACAGCAAGGTGATCGTCGCGATCAACAAGGATGCCGATGCGCCGATCTTCCAGGTGGCCGATTACGGTCTGGTCGCCGACCTGTTCCAGGCGGTGCCGGAGCTGGTGGCCGAACTCGGCTGAGTTTGCCTCAGAAGGGAGTCGTCATGAGTAGTTACGCCGCACCGCTGAAGGACATGCACTTCGTGCTGCGCGAGCTGGCGGATCTCGACCGGGTAGCACGACTGCCCGGCTTCGAGGAGGCCAGCGCCGACGTGGTTGCCGCCATTCTCGACGAGGCAAGCAAGTTCGCGTCCGGCGTGCTGGCGCCGATCAACGCCAGCGGCGACCGGGAAGGCGCGCGTTGGGCCGACCACGCGGTGACCATGCCGGCGGGCTTCAAGGATGCCTACCGGCAGTTCGCCGAGGCCGGCTGGAACGGCCTGTCCTGCGAGCCGGAGTTCGGCGGCCAGGGGCTGCCCAAGCTGGTCTCCGCCGCGGTGCAGGAAATGTGGAAGGCCGCCAACATCTCCTTCTCGCTCTGTCCGCTCTTGACGCTGGGTGCGATCGAGGCGCTCACCCTGGTCGGTTCCGCCGAGCAGAAGCGGAAATATCTGCCCAACATGATCGCCGGCCGCTGGACCGGCACCATGAACCTGACCGAGCCGCAGGCGGGCTCCGACCTGGCGGCGGTGCGCACCCGCGCCCTGCCCCAGGGGGACGGCAGTTACCGGATCTTCGGCCAGAAGATCTTCATCACCTACGGCGAGCACGACATGGCGGAGAACATCGTGCATCTGGTGCTGGCCAGGACGCCGGACGCGCCCGAAGGCGTGAAGGGCATCTCGCTCTTCGTGGTGCCGAAGTTCATGGTCGACGACCAGGGCAATCTGGGCGCGCGCAACGACGCCCGTTGCGTCTCGATCGAACACAAGCTGGGCATCCACGCCAGCCCGACCTGCGTGATGGCCTACGGCGATGACGGCAAGGGCGCGATCGGCACCCTGGTCGGGCGCGAAAACGAAGGCCTGAAATACATGTTCATCATGATGAACGCCGCCCGTTTCGCCGTCGGCCTGGAAGGACTGGCGCTGGGCGAGGCCGCCTACCAGAAGGCGCTCGCCTACGCCCGGGAACGCGTCCAGGGCCGCGCCATCGAAGGCTCGGCCGCGAGCGTATCGATCATCCGGCACCCCGACATCCGGCGCATGCTGATGCTGATGAAGTCGCAGATCGAGGCGATGCGCGCGCTGGCCTACTCGGTCGCCGCCGCCCACGACGCCGCGCTGCATCACGGCGAGGTCGAGGAGCGCCGGCGCAATCAGGCGCTGGTCGATCTGATGATCCCGGTGGTCAAGGGCTGGTGCACCGAGACCGGCAACGAGCTCGCTCATCTCGGCGTCCAGGTGCACGGCGGCATGGGCTTCATCGAGGAGACCGGCGCCGCCCAGTACCTGCGCGATGCCCGGATCACCACCATCTACGAGGGCACCACCGGCATCCAGGCCAACGACCTGGTCGGACGCAAGATCGCGCGCGAGGGCGGCGCCACGCTCAAGACCGTGATCGAAGAGATGCGCCAGACCGAGGCGCAGCTCGCCGCGCAAGGCGGCGCCGATTTCGTCGCGCTCGGGGCGGCATTGGGCCGCGGCATCACGGCGCTGGCCGAGGCGGCGGAATATATCGTCGGCCGCTACGGCGACGACATCCGCGGCGTCTCGGTCGGCGCCGTGCCCTTCCTCAAGCTGATGGGCAGCGTCTGCGGCGGCTGGCTGATGGCGCGCGCCGCGCTCATCAGTCAGACGAAGATCGCGGCCGGCGACACTGACCCCTTCTATCCGGCCAAGATCGCCACCGCGCGCTTCTACGCCGACCACGTGCTCGCCGCGGCGCCGGGTCTCGCCCACACCGTGATCCACGGCGCGCCGGGCGCGCTGGCGCTCGCCGAAGAGATGTTCTGAGCGCCGTGGAGCGCGGCGAGGCGCTGGCGCGGATCGCCGCCGAGGCGGAGAGCGGCGAGCTGGTGTTTCCGACCCACGCCGAGGTGGCGCTGCGGGTGCGCCTCGCGCTCGAGGATCCCGACCTGCATCTGGAGACCGCGGTGCGCGCGGTCCAGGCCGAGCCGCTGTTGGCGAGCCGGGTGGTGGCCCTGGCCAATTCGGTGGCCTTCAACCGCGCCGGCCACGCCATCGCCGACGTGCGCAGCGCCGTCTCCCTGCTCGGCTTCCAGCTGATCCGCTCGCTCGCCACCGCCCTGATCATGCGCCAGATGGTCGGTGCCGCCAGTTCGCCCGAAGCGCAGCAACTGGCGCAGCGCCTGTGGCAGCATTCGGTCGAGGTCGGCGCCCTGGCGCACGTGCTGGCCGCGCGCCAGGGCCTGCGCAATCCCGACGTCGCCCTGTTCGCCGGCATCGTCCATGAGGTCGGCGGCTTCTACCTGATCTCCCGCGCCGGGGCCTACCCCGGCCTGCTCTGGCGGCAATTGGCGCCGGCGTGGACCGGTGCCGAACAGATGGTGATCAGGCGGGCCGTGCTGCGGGCGCTCAGGGTGCCGGCGGAGGCGATCGACGCCATCGAGGGGCAATGGTGGACGGCGCCGGCGCCGCCCGCGCATTTTCCGGCGACGACGCTGGCGGACGTCCTATTCCTGGCGCACGGACTGTCGCCGGTCGAGAATCCGCTGCTGCTCGCCGACGGCGCGGAGATCAATGCCGCCGCCCGCGAACAGATCGCCGCCACCCCGTTGGCCGCGGTGCTCCAGGAGTCGGCGGCGGAAATCGCCTCGCTCGCCGCCGCCCTGCGCTTCTGAAGCCAGCTTACTCCGGCACGTACTGCTGCGCATACGCCTCCTCCTGCAGCTTGGCCTGGGCCGCCGCCAGGCGCGCCACGGGCACGCGCGGACCCGAGCAGGACACGTAGTTCAGGCCGATGTGGTGGCAGAAGTGGATCGACGCGGGGTGCCCGCCGTGCTCGCCGCAGATGCCGATCTTGAGCTCGGGGCGGGTCTTGCGGCCGCGATCCACCGCCATCTTCATCATCTGGCCGACGCCCTTGATGTCCAGCACCTCGAAGGGATTGTCCTGGAGGATGCCGGTCTCGTTGTAGGCGGGCAGGAACTTGTTCTCGGCGTCCTCGCGGCTGAAGGAAAAGGTCGCCTGGGTCAGGTCGTTGGTGCCGAAGGAGAAGAACTCGGCCATCTCCGCCATGCGCCCGGCGCGGATGCAGGCGCGCACCACCTCCAGCATCGAGCCGAACTTGAAGCGCACGCTGATGCCGTGGGTCAGCTCGACCACCTGGTGCAGGCGCTGCACGTAACCGTGGATGCGGCTCAGCTCCTCGACCGTGGCCACCTGCGGCACCATGATCTCGGGATGGATCTCGATGCCCTCCTTGGCGCATAGCGCCGCGGCTTCCAGGATCGCCTGGATCTGCATCGAGTAGATCTCCGGATAGGTGATCCCCAGGCGCACGCCGCGATGGCCGAGCATGGGGTTCACCTCGGCCAGCGCGCGCACCTTCTTCAGGATCTTCTCCTTCTTCGATATCGCGTCGTCTTCGAGGTGGGAGCTCTTGAAGGTGTGCAGGCCGTCCATCAGCTTGACCAGTCCGTCGGCGTATTGCTGATAGAGCTTGGGATTGAGCAGCTTCAGGGTCTCGGGCAGTTCCTCCAGACCCTTGATGGTGTCGCGCAGGTGGTGCAGGTGGGCGATCTCCAGTTCGAGCTGGGCCGCGGTCGGCAGGAATTCGTGCATCGGCGGATCGAGCAGGCGCACCGTCACCGGCAGCCCCTTCATGGCCTTGAATATCCCCTTGAAGTCGGCGCGCTGGATCGGCAGCAGGCGATCGAGCGCCGCCTGGCGCTCCTCCACCGTTTCCGCCAGGATCATTTCCTGGACGATGGGCAGGCGGTCGGTGCCGTTGAACATCCGCTCGGTGCGCACCAGGCCGATGCCCATGGCGCCGAAGGCGCGCGCCCGGATGGCGTCCTCCGGGGTGTCGGCGTTGGCCATCACCTGCAGGCGCGCGACCTCGTCGGCCCAGCCAAGCAGGGTGGTCATCTCCTCGCTGACCTCGGCCTCGACGGTCGGCACTTCGCCGGCATAGACGTGGCCGCTGCTGCCGTCGATGGTGATCACGTCGCCTTCGTGCAGCGTGGCCTCGCCGATCAGGGCGCGGCGGGCGGTGACGTCGATGACGATCTCTTCGCAGCCCGAGACGCAGGGCTTGCCCATGCCGCGCGCGACCACCGCGGCGTGCGAGGTCTTGCCGCCGCGGCTGGTGAGGATGCCCTGCGCCTGGAAGAAGCCGTGGATGTCGTCGGGCTTGGTCTCCTCGCGCACCAGGATGATTTTTTCGCCGGCGCGTCCGCGCGCCTCCGCGGTGTCGGCGTCGAACACGATCTTGCCCGAAGCGGCGCCGGGCGATGCCGGCAGGCCCTGGACCAGCGACTTGCCGCGGAACGCCGGCGACAGCTGCGGCACCAGGAGCTGCTCCAGCATCGCGGGTTCGGTGCGCAGCAGGGCGCGCTCCTTGGTGATCAGCCCCTCCTCGAACATCTCCACCGAGGTGCGCACCATGGCGCGCGCGTTCATCTTGCCGTTTCTCGTCTGCAGGCAGTAGAGCCGGCCGCGCTCGATGGTGAACTCGAAGTCCTGGACCTCGCGGTAGTGCGACTCCAGCCGCTGGTGCAGCTCCTGCAGCTGGCGATAGATCT
>JAJZPJ010000144.1 GCA_021811225.1 Pseudomonadota bacterium | reverse complement strand
AGAAGGTCCACAGCGGGTACTGCATGAGCGCGGTGCGCACCTCAAACCCCGAGACGGCGCGATGCGACAGGGTGTTGAACTGCGGGGTCTTCTGCACGTTCCAGGACAATCCTGGCAGCGCCGGAAAAATTTGCATGGCTTTATCCTCGATGTTGCCGGTGAATTCGATCAGGAGCGCGTAGATCGCCTCGGTCCAGGACCAGTCGTTGGCATAGCGCGCGTATTCCACCGAGGCATAGAGCGTCGGTGCGATGGTTTCCGTCCACATCGCCCCCTTGGCGTGGGTGTCTTTCACCATCGGATTCTCGATGGCGGCGCCGTTGTGGTACGGATCGACCCGGTATTCGTGGATCGGGATCCAGTCCGCCGTCTGCATCGAGGGCCGCGTGTCGCGGGAGGTGCGCTGGTAGAACGCCAGCAAGCCTTCCCAGGCGGCGAGGTCGTTCGCCGTGGGCGATAACGCAAAACTCACCGTACCACCAGCACGCGCGCCGTTGATGAGCATGCCGTAAGTGTTCAGGATCTCTGCCGCTTCCCACCCGGCATGCGACGTGGAAAACGCCCCCACCAGATCGTCCGAGAGATAGGGGTTGCCGGCCGCTCCGGTGCCGTCGCCTGTGACCTGGCAGGTGATCGAGGTAATTCCGGCGCCTGGATTCGTCACGTCATAATGGGTGACTTTGCCGCCGGCGATGAACGCCGTTGCCGTGGGTGCGGTCGCGCCGGCATTCACCGTGAACACGACGCTCGCCGTGGTGTAGCCCGAGCCTTCGGCGGTCGGGTAAATTCCGGCGAGCGTGCCGGTCGCACTCTGGCGATGGATAGCAAACATCGAGTCCAGCATGCGCCGGTACCACTTGAAGGCGATGGCGTCACCATCCACCCAGTACTTGTAGATGCAGGCGGCGGCCACGCAGGCGAAGGAATAGACCGGCTGATACGTGTAACCCACCGTACCATCCGGATAGAAGTCCGAAGGCGGCGCCCAGTAACTGCCTGAGGCGACGATGTTCTGATCCAGCCACGCCATCCAGGCATCGAGAATGGTCTTTGCCGTGCCCGAGCGCGAATAGTAGTAGAACTGCGCGACGGACAGCAGCGCCCGGTACATGTAGCCGTACCAGTCGTCGGTATCCGGGTAGTACCACTGGTTGTAGGTTGAGGGCTGCATCGTTCCGGCGATATAGCCCTGGGTTGTCAGCGCCTCCCAGGATGGTCTGCCGTATCGCGGCACGAAGGGGCCTTTGAGTTTGGTCGGCCACCATGCGGCATACTGGTTTTGGGAGTCAGCCATGAAGTCGAGCATCATGTCGGAAACCCTGCGCCCGTTGTCCGGATTGATGATGCCGCTCCAGTACCAGCCTGAGAGCCAGTTGTATCCCACTGACGAAGGGCCGCGCCAGGACCCGTAGCCGATGTAGCCCAGGCTGTCCGTCCATTTGTAGGTCCAGCGCGGGATGCCCTGATAGCGCACCGGGTCGGATGCCGGGCCATCCTGCAGCGTGATCTGGAAATCGATCTCCTTGAAGGTGACCAGGTAGGGTTGATTCAGGTTGTTCGACGGAAATGAGATCTGCACACCGTTGAGCAACACCGGGTTCGTGCCCGCCATGGTTTGCACGCTGTCGTAGCGCATGTTGTCGAAGGCGACGGTGTTGGCGGTGCAGCCGGGATAGGTCTGCAGGACCGCGTACCAGGAATTCTCGATGATGGAAAACGTGATCGCGCTTCCCACGGCGTCGAACTTGAATTCCTGCACGGGGTGCGCGAAGGTGCTCTGCGAGAACCCGACCTGATCGGCTCCCCAATAGAGCCCTGCCGCCGGAACATCGCCCCAGTAACAGGGCTGCACCGGGGCATAGATCTGGCATTGCGGCATCGGGATCGAGCCCACCCATGGAATGGCGAAACTGTTCTTGCCCGCTGCCCAGGCGAACCACACCACGTGGCTCACCCCATTTGCATCCACGGCGGTGAGCGTGCCGATGCCGGGTTGGGCGGCATGGAAATCGAAATTCAGGTGCGACGTTCCCGCGCTCGACTGCGCTGCGGCACCGAAATAGCAGCCGGCATAGCCGTAGCCGTTGCCGGTGAAGTCGTACTGGAACTGGGTGCGGATGCGCCGGTTGGGCGCATCGACGGCCTGGATCAGTGCGGCCACATTGCTGCCGTAAGTGCCGATGTAGCTGTAGTCCTGGTGCAGCGAATCGTAAACGACGTTGCCGACCTTCCAGAAGTCGGATTGCGCGAGCGACACGGTCACGGCGCCATGCGCATCGGTCGGGATCATCGTGATCCGGCGGAAATAATCCCCGTTCGTCGATTTCGCGGGATCAGTATTGACGTTCACCAGGACCGAGCGCCCGGAGCCGTCGCCGATCAGCGTGACATCGAGTGACGAAAATACGTCCCCCGCCGGAATATTGATGGTCGGCCACAGGCCAAAGCCCGAGTAGTTCCAGGGTGGGCCGCCGCTATTGACCGTCGTCTCGATCTCGAGACCGGCGGGCGAATTGACGACCGTAAAGGGCGTGGTGGGCGCCCAGTAGTCGTAGTAGCCGACCTCGCCATCGAGGGCCGAGAACGGGATGTCGAAGCGCACGTGGTTGCTGTCCCAGCGCCCGGCATCGAGCAGGGCATGGCCGATGCGGTCGGCGAGCTTTTTGTATTTCTCGTTTCCGGAACTGAGGTAGGCGTGGTACAGCGACACCATCAGATAGTCGTCGCCGTCGTTCGCCGTGCCCTGGTAGGGATCGACGTGCAGTTGCGGCCAACCTTCCATGGACTGACCCTTGACGGAAAAAGTCCCGTCCCGGTAGGAATAGTACGCCTGCAGTTGTGTTCCCACGGGGACCGAGGCCAGCACCGGCACCGTGGTCGAGAGCACGCCGCCGGCATACAGGTTCACCGCCGCTTGCGTCGCATCGGCGTAGTTGGCCGTATCCGTCCCAGTGAAATCGGCCATGAAGGCCTGGTAACGCGGGGTCGCCGATGGATTATAGAGCCCGCGCACCCAGGTGACGTTGCCGCCGAACCAGGACTGCGGGATCACGACCTGGCGTCCCGTGGGACCGCCGGCCTGAACCGTCAGCACCGCCGAGATGCCATTGACGTTGAGCGCGGTATTGTTGCCGCATAGATTCGATTGCAGCGGCTCGCCGCCCAGGATGTCGGTGTAGGCATCCGACAGGCCATTCGACACCCGTGGCGTCGGATAGAGCTGCAGACGTGGTGCGGGTGCGACGCCCATGGTTCAGGCCGGCAGGACGTTGACGAAATTGCGCCCCATCTGTTTGAGCAGCTGCTGCAGGTCGGCCACCGAAATCCGGTCTTGCGGCTGGCCGTGAATGTGGATCGTCCCACCCCCGCCATTGCCTATCAGTCGGTCGAGGCCTGCCGCCTTGTCGGCAGGCAGGATGGTCTCACTCCGGTGCACGAAGTTCAGCCGGTCGGTCGGGATCTGCCAGTCGCCGCCGGCCGACGATGCAACGCTGCCGGCAACGCCAGCGACGGTGGCCATCGCGGCGGGTGCGGCGCCAGCAGCCACGGCCGGTCCCACATAGGGAATCCCGGACAACGCCGCCCAGACGCCGGAGAACGCCTTGGCGGCATCGTTCATGACGGCTTTCACGACCGTCATGGCGGAGGACGCCAGCCCCGAGGCATTCGCCGATTGCTCTGCGGCCGTGCGCGTTGCGGTCCCGGTCACGGTGGCGGCGGTCTTGGCCATCTCGTTCGCCGCCCATTGCGTCACCATCTTGACGCCGGCGTTGACGAACTCGGCCACCACGGAACTCAGCATATTCTTCATCCCCTTCTGCCAGGTGGTGGTGCCCATGATCATGCCCTTGATGGTGGTGTCGAACGCCTGCGCGATGGGCTGGAATGCTTTCTGCCAGGCTGCCGCAGAGGCTGCCGCCGCCTGGGTGTGCATCTTTTCCAGGTCGAGGGCATGCTTCTGCTGGATCTGCGCGAGTTGGTCGAGTTGCTTCTGCAGCGCTACCGGATCGTGATTGGGGTCGCCCTGCATGAGCGCAATGCGTTTCTGCTGCGCCTCCACCTCGATGCGGTATTTCTTCTCCTCATAAGCCTGCTGGATCTGCAGCAACTGGTCATGGGTGATCTGGCCGGATTGCAGTTGCGTCTGCGCCTTCTGCTCATCGAGCGCCACCTCGCCGAGCGCCTGGTTACGGGAAGCGTGAATGGATTCTTCAGCCAGCTTTTGCCGATCGGAGGCTTCCTTCTTCATCTGCTCCAGACGCAGGCTGGATACGCGGCGCTCAATCGCGAGCCGGTCGTTGGCCGAGACCTTCTCGTTTTCGAGCACGTCCTGCCAGTACTGGATTTCCTGGGCTTTCGAATACTCCCTCAGATCATTGGTCTGCGCGTAGTAGACCTTGGCATCCTGAAGCCGCTGTTCGTACTCCGACATATGCGACTTGTTGCCGGTGCCGCTCGTCTTGTAGACCTTGAGCGAACCGGTGCCGGTTGCACCTTCCGATTCGGACTCCGAGGATTTCGAAGGCGCCGAGTTGAGCGTGGCCAGGAACTGGTTGGTCCTGGCCTGCAGATCGTCGACGTCTTGCTTCCACGCCTCGAAGATCGATTTGGCATCCAGTGGATGAGACACGACTGCCGCCACCATGGCGATGGTCTTGCCCAGCGCCTCCACCGTTGCAGCCAGTTTCGCGATGAATCCGGTAAGCCAGACTGCGGCGTCACCCATCTGGTGGAACATTTCCTTCAACACGCCGCCGTCGGAACTGCCCTTGAGGAAGGCGTTCACGATCTGGTTCAGGGACGGCATCAGTTCGCCCATCAGGTTGCGGGTGGTAGCCTCTGCCGATGCCGACAGCTCCTTCATCTTGTCGGCGAACTCGGCGGACTGTTTCACCGCCTCGTCGCTCATCACGATGCCGAGCTGATTGGCCTTTTGCTTGAGCGCATCCATCCCTTCCGATCCCCGGTCGAGCAGCGGAATCAGTTCCGCCCCGGAACGCCCGAACAACTGCATGGCGATGGCTGTTTTATCGGCACCGTCCTTCGTTTCATGGAATTTATCCGCAACCACCTTCAGGACGTCCTCGATCTTCATGCCCTTGATCTGCTGCGCCGACAAGCCAACCGACTGAAAGGCGGAGGCGGTCTGCAATGATCCCTGCTGCGCCTCCAGCATGGCGCGCGACAGATGTTCGAGCCCGACGGAGAACGACTGAAAATCGACGTCAGACATCCTGGCAGCGAACCCGAGTTCCTGGATCGACTGCACGCTCATCCCGGTCTTCTGGGTGGCGTGCTCGATCTGTTCGCCGAATTCGGCGGCGCTCCTGGCGGCTTCGACCAGGTGCTCGGCGAGCATCGCGATCCCCATCGCCTCGACCATCTCCTTCATGGACTTGAGCGATTCCTGGACGCCCTCCAAATGTTCTTTGACGTCGCGCTGGATGCTGCTCATCGAGCGATTGACTTCGGACTTGGCGCGACTGAAATCCTCAGTCAGCCGTGCTACATTGGCCGCGATCTCGATCTGCAGTTCAGCGACTTTGGTCATGTCATGCTCCCGCCAGCGGCCTTGAAGAGTTCGATGAATTCGTCGAGGTCGGCTTGGTCATTGCCGGTAGTTTTCGGTGGAATTTGCGGCTTGATGCCGAGATAGGCCTGCACCATGTCGCGCAGCGGCGGATGGCGGCTCCAGTGCCGATCGAGCGCCAGAAATCGCGGCAGATCCATGTGGCCGTCGATGTAGTCCCAGGTCCAGCCGGTGCGCTCGATGATGAGACAGTAAACCGCATCCCAATCTACTGGCTCCCGGCCTGAGCTTCCCCCGGCGGGTTGTCCTCCTTCGCGTTTGACGCCTGCATCACGGCCATGAAGGCGAGATTCAGGTTGCCCACGTCCAGGCACTCGTCCTCGAAGGTCTTCTGGTCGAGATCGGGATAGTTGCGCTTGAGCGCCGCGAACACGATGTCGGCCATGACCTCGACCGTGGGGGATGCGCGGCCCTCGAACACATCAGCGAAGCGGCGCATGCAGGAGAAGGGAACGGGAGGCGCCACGAACTCGCGGCCGCCCAGGGTGATGCGTTGTCCATCGATCATGGTTTACTCCTTAGCTTGCAACCGACAGCGTGCCGATGTTGTTGGCGGCATCCGCCATCACCTCGAAGTCCAGTTCGGGAATGGTGTAATCCTCGATCTTGGTCTGCAGCGAGAGCTTGCTGGAAGTGCACAGGTTGAGTTTCAGGGTGACGTTCTTGCCGGAGGCGGTGGTCGAGAACACCCCCATGAAGGTCGGCGTGGTACCCATACTCTGGTTGGAGAGCGCGACCTTGGTGCCGCCGGTCGCGGCCGTGTAGAGGTAGTCGATCAGCACCGCCGCGCCCGTGTCCGTCGAACTGAAGGTATACACCCCTGCCGCCACCGAATACTGCCCCTGGGCCGGGGATGAGGCGACGCGGGTCAGCGGCACGCCCGTTGCGGCGTACACGACCCCGAGATCGGTGTCAAAGGTGGTCGAATTCGCTACCGTCACCGTGAACGGCGTGGCGGATACCGTACCGGCTTCGCCCACGGCCGAGAGCAGCAAGCCCGTCGTTGCGGTCTGCGAGAAGAACAGGTCGTTGAGCATCGAACCGCTGATCTGGGCGAACTTGGCCTTGCCGGTGAATTTCGCCTGGCCGCGCCGGATGTCGAGGGCGACCTGGTTCTGGCCGT
>JAJZPJ010000143.1 GCA_021811225.1 Pseudomonadota bacterium | reverse complement strand
CGATTGCCCTGTCTCATACGCCGTCCCGTTTCGCTCCCCGGCTCAATTCCAGGTTCATGAAATAGACGATCACCGTGCGGATCACCACGATGCCGCCGAGGATCGCCAGCGAGTTCCAGGTCGGCACCACGATGGTCTGTACGATGTCACCAGCCAGGAAGAACTCGAGTCCGAGCACCATCTTCTCGCCCATCGCGAGGCGGATGGCGCCGAGGTCCTTGCGCATCGTGCGCCGTGCCGCCAACGACCAGCCACGCTGCGCCAGGCCGGTGAACGCCTCCAGGACGCCCCACAGCACCACGACGATGCCCACGGCCTCGATCCAGGGGACGATGTAACCCACCCATTGAACCAGCAGTTCATGCATAACTCACCCGAATTGAATCCATCTTGCCCGGCTGTCCAGCATGGTGTCCGATGCGTATCGATGCGACGGCATGACAAGGTCAGTTGAGCTACAGCACCACCGGCTTGTCCGGCAATTCATTCCGGCCGGCACCGTAGACGGGAAAATGTTCCACCAGATGCTGCGTCACCGCCTGAATGCCGCCGACCACGCCGCCTTCGTAGTCCGCCTGTTTAAAGGCAGTTTCCATCTTGCGGCATACCTTTTCCCATTCCTGCGAGCCCACCTTCGCGTGAATCCCGCGGTCGGCGACAATCTCGACGTCCCGGTCGGCAAGCAACAGATAAATCAGCACGCCGTTGTTGTGTTCGGTATCCCACACCCGTAGTTGCGAAAACAGGTCGATCGCACGTTCCCGCGCAGATTGCCCCTTGAAGAGCGGCGTGCCGTCCAGTGCGCCTTCCACCGCGAAGCGAATTTCCCCGACGTGCGCGGTCTCGCTCGCTTTTATCGCGTGCTCGATCGCGATCAGGGCCTGGTGGGAGAAAGCCCGCTTGACTTGCCGGTGGGTCGTCAGAAGATGCTTCGCTATGCGTTTGATGTCCATCGTTACCACCTCCCCGACGCCCCGCCGCCGCCAAAACCGCCGCCGCCTCCACCAAAACCGCCCCCGCCATCAAATCCTCCATGACGACCGCCGAAGCCGAGTCCGCCCATACCGCCGCCGAGCAAGGTGAACAAGAGCGCAAGAACACCCGCGACCAGCGCGATGGATACCGCGCCGGCAAATAACCAGGCGACAACCGCCACGGCTCCGCCCGTTGCAAGCGCGCCGGGGAATCTGCCCAGCACGGCGCGCAGTACCCCGCCCACCACGAGCGCAAGAATAAAAATGACGGGAACGTACTGCTGAATATCTGCCGTGTTGCCGGGTGGCCTTCCTTCGGGTTGAGGCAACGGCTCGCCGTCGATTACGCGGATGATCTGGTCGACTCCGGCGGTAATCCCGCCATAGAAATCCCCTTGCTTGAAGCGCGGCGTAATGATCTCGCTGATGATGCGCTTGCTGGTCGCGTCATTGAGCGCCCCTTCCAGGCCGTAGCCCACCTCGATGCGCAGCGTGCGGTCGTTCTTGGCGACGACCAGGATTGCGCCGTCATCCACTTTCTTTCGCCCAAGTTTCCATTGCTCCGCAACGCGCAAGGCATATTGCTCGATCGTTTCCGGCGCGGTGGTGGGAACGATGAGAACCGCGAGCTGACTGCCTTTCCTGGCTTCGAATGCCCGCAGGGTCTGCTCCAGGGCGGCCTGCTGCTCGTCGGTGAGCGTGGCGGTCTGGTCGGTGACGCGCCCGCTCAAGGGCGGGACCGCGACCTGCGCTGCGGCCAGGAAAGCCAGGCAAAGCGTGAACGCAAACAATGCGGCTCTTGCCGTATTCATCATCACTTGGCGGCTCCCTGAGTCTCGCCTTGTGGCGTGGCCGGCGCCGTCCCGAAATCCACTGTGGGCGGCCTGGCGATTTCCTTTTCGTTTTCTGCCGTGAAGTTGGGCTTAGTTTTGAATCCGAACGCCATCGCCGTCAGATTGGAGGGGAAGGAGCGCACCGTGACGTTGAATTCCTGCACCGACTTGATGTAGCGGTTGCGCGCGACCGTAATGCGGTTTTCGGTGCCCTCCAGTTGCGCCTGCAGGTCGCGGAAGTTGGCGTCGGATTTCAACTGCGGATAGTTCTCGGACACCACCAGCAGCCTGGACAGGGCACCCGACAGCTCTCCCTGGGCGGCCTGGAATTTGGCAAACGCCTCAGGGTTGTTGATGAGCTCCGGGGTTGCCTGGATGCTACCGACTTTGGCGCGGGCGTTGGTGACGCCCAGCAGTACCGTCTTTTCCTGGGCGGCGTAGCCTTTTACCGTATTCACCAGGTTGGGAACCAGATCCGCACGGCGCTGGTACTGGTTCACGACCTCGGACCAGCTCGCCTTAATCTGTTCGTCGTTGCGCTGCAACGTGTTGTAGCCGCAGCCGGTCAGGCTTAACGTAACCAACGCTGCCAGGATTGCCCAGAATTTACGCATGTTATTTCTCCGAAGTTAATGACTTGCTGGATCAACGCGGCATGTCCTGTCCGTAGTTATGGATTCAGGGATGGAATTGCTTTCATAGCTGATTTCGCGCCGCAACAGTACGAGGCTGCGGCCCTCGGCTGTCACGCTCTCGCCGGCGGCGAACACGCGGTCCCCGGCCTCACGCTGCGGCGCGGCGGTGTCGAGCTCGGTCTGCCAGCGTCTGCCCCATGCTGGCGGCGGGAGCGTGAAGCTGACTGCCGCCTCATGCGCGTTGAGCAGGAGATAGAAACTGTCGTCGACGGCCGGTTCGCCGTGCCGGTCCACGCCGGGGATGGCACCGCCGTTGAGGAACACCGCGAGTGCCTTGGCCCAACCGGTACCCCAGTCCTGCTCGGTCATTTCCTGTCCGGCCGGGGTGAACCAGCCGATGTCGCTCGCGCCGACCGCGCGCAGCGCGTGCCCGACGAACCACGGATGACGGCGGAACACCCGATGCCGCTTGCGCAGCCGAATCAGGCCGCGGGTGAACGCGAGCAGTTCGGCATCGCTCCGCTCCCAGTCGAACCAGGAGATCGCGTTGTCTTGGCAGTAGGCGTTGTTGTTGCCGCCTTGGCTGCGCCCGAACTCGTCGCCGCCAAGCAGCATCGGCACGCCCTGCGAAAGCAGCAGCGTCGCCAGGAAGTTGCGCTGCTGGCGCGCACGCAGCGTCCGGATCGTCGGGTCGGCGGTCGGCCCCTCGACGCCGCTGTTCCACGACCGGTTGTGGTTCTCACCGTCGCGGTTGTCCTCGCCGTTGGCCGCGTTATGCTTGGCGTTGTAGGCGACGAGGTCGGCGAGGGTGAAGCCGTCGTGCGCGGTGACGAAGTTGACGCTGGCGCACGGCCGCCGGCCGCTGCCCTGGTAGAGATCGGCGCTGCCGGCCAGGCGGCGGGTGAGCTCCGGTAGCGCGTGTTCTGCGCCGCGCCAGTAGTCGCGCACGCCGTCGCGATAGCGGCCGTTCCATTCCGACCACAGCGGCGGGAAATTGCCGGCCTGGTAGCCGCCCTCGCCCAGGTCCCACGGCTCGGCGATGAGCTTCACCTGCGACAGCACCGGATCCTGCTGGATGATGTCGAAGAAGGCGCTTAATCGATCGACCTCCCGCGCCTCGCGCCCCAGCGCCGCGGCGAGATCGAAGCGGAAACCGTCGACGTGCATGTCCAGCACCCAGTAGCGCAGGCTGTCCATGACCAGTTGCAGGGCGCGCGGCTGGCGCATGTCGAGCGTGTTGCCGCAGCCGCTGAAGTCTTCGTAGGTGCTCGGATCGTCGGCGCGCAGCCGGTAATAGGCGGCGTTGTCGAGGCCGCGGAACGCGAGCGTCGGCCCGAGCTCGTTGCCCTCGGCGGTGTGGTTGTAGACGACGTCGAGGATCACTTCGATGCCGGCGCGATGCAGCGCCTTCACCATCTCCTTAAATTCGTTCACCTGCCCGCCGAGGGTGGTGCTGCTCGCGTAACGCAGGTCCAGGGCGAAGAAGCCGATCGTGTTGTAGCCCCAGTAGTTGGTCAGTCCGCGCTCGACGAGGTGGCGTTCGTCGACGTGCTGATGGACCGGCAGCAGCTCGACCGCAGTCACGCCCAGCTCGGTGAGATAGTCGGTGACCGCCGGATAGGCCATCCCGGCATAGGTGCCGCGCAGCGCCGGCGGCACGTCAGGGTGGCGCGCGGTGAAGCCCTTGACGTGGGTTTCGTAGAGCACGCTGTCGTGCCAGGGTGTGCGTAGCGGCCGGTCGTCGCCCCAGTCGAACGCCGGGTTCACCACCACCGCCTTTGGGACGGCCAGCGCGCTGTCGCGTTGGTCGAGGCTGAGGTCGACCGAGGCGTCGCCGATTGCGTAACCGAAGACGCTGTCGTTCCAGTCGAGCGCGTGATCGATCGCCTTCGCGTAGGGATCGAGCAAGAGCTTGGCCGGATTGAAGCGCTGGCCGCGCGCTGGCGCGTACGGCCCGTGCACCCGGTAGCCGTAGCGCTGGCCGGGCGAGAGCCCCGGCAGGTAGACATGCCAGACCTGGTAGGTCTGCTCGGTCAGCGCGATGCGCACGGTCTCGGCGTTGCCGTCTGGTCCACCAAACAGGCACAGTTCGACGCCGGTGGCATGCTCGGAGAACAGCGCGAAGTTCACCCCCGCGCCGTCCCATGCGGCGCCCAGCGGATAGGGCGCGCCCGGCAACGGCGCCGTCGACCGCTCGTTCCATCCAGGCGCAGCGCGCGCATCCCGGGCGTGGCGCATCGCCTTACCCCTCCGCCCAGCGGCGCTTGAGCGCGTTGTAGATCGGAACGTACACCATCCCGGCATACACGCCGTAGAGAAAACTCTCGGCCAGCCCGAGCAGGAAGCCCCACCAGGTGAGCCATTTGAACGCCGGCAGCACCTGCTCGAGAAACTCGTGCATGTGCAGGCTCTGCGGCGTGACCAGGCCGTAGATCACGCACACCACAAAAGTGACCGCGCCCCACAAGCCGAGCGCCCAGGAAACAAGCTTGATGTTCAGCATGATGGGCTCCTCAATGTTGATGGCCTTGCGGCCGCTCCCTGCCCGGCTTCTCTCGGCCCGCGGGTTCCTGCTCGTCTCTGCCGCTACCACAGCCACCGTGCCCGCCATGGCCGCCACCCCCATGGCCGCCGTGGCCGAACAGATGCATGCCGATGAACAGGCCAAAAAATACGACCCAAATCCAGTTCTGCGCTAACCAGTCCATGATTGATCTCCTCGTTTGTTGCCATCGATCGTTACCCTATGAGGCGCGGTCGCGTTCGAGCATGGCCTTGCGTTCCTCGTACTCCTCGCTCGAAATTTCGCCTGCTGCATAACGCTTTTGCAGCAACTCAAGGGGCGTTTGCCTGGGCCTGCTTCGCGGCACCGGCTCGATCAGTGCGAAGAACACCACGATCAGCGCGATCCAGAACAGCCACCAGAGCGCGTGCATGCCCATAAAACCCCATCCACCGTAGTTCATAAGTCCTCCGTTCTGCCCTTCAGGGCGCCCATCCAGTCGAATTACCCCGGTTTTTCCCAGTACTCATCAACTTTTGAATGCCGTCTCAATGACCGTGCCCATGATGCGGACGCACTTCCAGGTTCCCCACCTCGCATTCCTCCATGTAATGCACGAAGCCGCGGCGCAATCGCTCCGCCCAGCCTGCGCCGAGCCTGGCGCCCGCCTCCGCCATCTTCGCTTCGAGCTGATCCGCCGTTGCCTGCAGCAGGTCGTAGGTAATGGTTACAGTGTTGTCGTCCTGAATCTCGATGGCAGTCACCCCCATCATGGCGCTCACTTCCTCAGTCAGGATGGCGGCGTCCTGGGCGGCCAGCGGCGTGTCGAGTTGAAAGCGTCTGCGCTTGAACAGTTCCACGCCCTTCTGCTTGGGCGCCTTCTCGCCGGGTACCCCGATATAGAGGTGGGGATTGGCGGCGAAGCGCTGCCGGCATTGCTCCGAGCAGAAGGCGTAGTGAAGCCCCTCGTAGATCGTTTCGAACTGCGCGGGGGCGACCTCCATCCCGCAGACCGGATCCTTGACCGTGGTGCTCATCGATATCTCCTCGCCGGCCGCCTCATCCCAGTAGATTCTGGTAACGCACGCCGGTATTCAGGTTCAGGTCCGCCCGGATCTGCTTCGAAGGCTCTCTCGCCAAGCGCCTGCTGATCTCGCTGTCGGGGTCTTTCAGGTCGCCGAACAGGATGGCCTGATGCCCCGCCCGCAGGCAGGCCTCGGCGCAGGCAGTGATGCCGTCGCCGCGATCCACCTTGTGCACGCACAGGGTGCAGGATTCGACCGTGCCAATGCCGCGCGGCGCGTAGGCTTTCTGGTTGTGGGTCTCCTCGTGAATGAACGAGCGCGCCTTGTAGGGACAGGCCATCATGCAGTAGCGGCAGCCGATGCAGGTGTGCTTGTTCACCAGCACGATGCCGTCGGCGCGCCGGAAGGAAGCCCCGGTGGGACAGACGTCCACGCAGGGCGGAAACTCGCAGTGCTGGCACATGACCGGGAAGGCTTGCGTCTGCCCGTTCTGCTCGTCGGTGACGGTCAGCTTGCGGATCCACTGCGCATCAGTCCTGGGCCGTCCGTGGCCCCAGACACCGTTTTCGGTGAAGCAGGCATCGACACAGGCGGTGCAGCCGTCGACGCACTGGTTGGCATCGATCAGCAGCCCCCAGCGTTGCAGGCTGGAGGCTGCTTCATCGAGGGGGCGCCCCCGGGCAAGCTCGATCAGGTTCAAGCCGGGCCCGAGGGCGGCGGCTGCGGCGGCGCCGCCGGCCAGACCCATGAAATCGCGTCGGTTCATGCTCATG
>JAJZPJ010000142.1 GCA_021811225.1 Pseudomonadota bacterium | reverse complement strand
TTGTCCTTATGCGCGCCACTCTCCGCCGACAGCCTCTTGGCGTGTTTGCCCGACGATCGAAGCGGTTCCATTCCACCACTGGTACAATGCTGCCATGAAGACGCCCGTTTTCAGATCAGCCATCGCAGGCCGTTTCCTGCGCGAGCTTGCGCTCAGCCCCGTGAGGACGTGCCCGGGCCATTGAGCGCGTAGTTCCTCGGTGACACTATTACTGATGATTACCCGACGCCAGTTCCTGAGCGGTGTGCTGTCCGAGCGCAAGCCGGAATCTGGTGCGTCCGAGCAGTCCTGGCGGCTCGTGGCGCGCATCGGCAAATCCTGCCTGGCATTCGACAACACAGTCTGTCACGTCTGCGTCGATGTTTGCGTACCGGCGGCGATCCGCCTGAGCCCGCGCATCGGCGGTGCACCGATTCCACAGGTCGACAACCAGAAGTGCTCCGGCTGCGGCGTCTGCGTTGTGCCCTGCCCGGCACAGGCGATCACCCTGGTCCATCCGGCCGCCACTTCCCGCTAAACTGCGCCCAAGGCCGCCGCGACGATGGACTGGACCGCGTTCGCTCTCTCGCTCAAACTCGCCGCCAGCACCACGGTGGTGCTTCTGCCGTTGGCCGTATTGCTGGCGCGGCCGCTGGCGTGGTCCGGCTTCAGGGGCAAGGCGCTGGTCGAGACCCTGGTGGCGCTGCCGCTGGTGCTGCCGCCGACGGTGCTCGGCTACTATCTGCTGGTCGCGCTGGGCGCAGGCTCGCCGATCGGCCAGGCGTACACGGCGCTGACCGGCCGCACCCTGGTGTTCAGCTTCGACGGTCTGCTGGTCGCTTCGCTGATCTTCAATCTGCCCTTCGCGGTCCAACCGATCCAGCGTGCCTTCGATGCCATTCCGCTGGCGGCGCGCGAGGCGGCCTGGTGCTGCGGACTGTCGCATTGGCGCACGCTGTGGCGGGTCGAACTGCCGCTGGCCTGGCCCGGACTACTCTCGGCGATCGTGTTGACCTTCGCCCACACCCTGGGCGAGTTCGGCGTGGTGCTGATGGTCGGCGGCAACATTTCCACGGAAACGCGCACCGTGGCGATTTCGATCTTCGACCGGGTTCAAGCTTTCGACGAGCGCGGTGCGGCATCGATGTCGGCGCTGCTGGTGGCGCTCTCCTTCGCCGCCATCAGCGCCTTCCATCTGCTCACCCGCCGCATCGGCAGGCATCGTGGCTGAGGGACTCTCCGTCGCGTTACGACAGCGCGCGCCGATTCCGCTCGACTGCCAACTTTCGTGCGCCCCGGGAGAACTGATCGCCCTGGTCGGCCCCTCCGGCAGCGGCAAGACCACGGCACTGCGCTGTATCGCCGGCCTCGTCCGGCCGCAGCAGGGCCGTATCAGTTGCGGCGCCGACACCTGGCTCGACACCGGGGCAGGGATCATGCGGCCGCCGCAGTTGCGGCGCGTCGGCATAGTGTTCCAGAGCTATTCCCTGCTGCCGCACCTCTCGGCACTGGACAACGTCGCGCTGGCGCTGTGGCAGTTGCCGTCAAAGGAGCGCAGCAAGATGGCGCAGGAATGGCTGGCGCGCACCCATCTGCACGGTTTGGAACAGCGCCGGCCGGGAGAACTGTCCGGCGGCCAGCAGCAGCGCGTCGCCCTGGCCCGCGCCCTGGCTCGCGCCATCGGCGACGGTTCGAGCGCCGCGGCGCTGCTGCTCGACGAACCGTTCTCTGCCGTCGATCAAGTCACGCGGCGCAAGTTGCAGCAGGAGTTGGCGCGACTGCGTCGCGAACTGGCCATCCCGATCGTGCTGGTGACGCACGACCTGGATGAGGCGCGCATGCTCGCCGATCGCATGGTGCTGCTCCATCACGGCGTGAGCCTGCAAGCCGGTCCGCCCGAGGTGGTGATGACGCGCCCGGCCAATGCCGCGGTGGCCAGACTGGTCGGACTCTCCAATCTGTTCGAAGGCGTCGTCGGCCAGGAGTGCGCCCATGCCACGACCTTCCTGGAGGCGTTCGGACTGCGCTTGGAAGTGAAGGGGGGGCAGAACTGGGCGCCGGGAACGAAAGTGCTTTGGGCGGTGCCGCCCGAAGGCGTCCATCTCAACCGACGCTCCCACGCCGTCTCGCGCGAGGGCGTCAATCAGGTGCTGGGACGGATCGAGGACTGCGTCGTCCTGGGTCCGTTCACCCACGTCACGCTGCGCTCGGCCCCAGGGGGCGCGCGTCTCGCCTTTTCGCTACCCAGCCATATCGCTCGTCAGGACCGGATCGTGCCCGGGGCCGAGGCCTTGGTGACGCTGCTACCGCAAGCGATCCATCTGATGCCCTGGGAGGCTCAGGTGTCGTAATAGTAGGATTTTTGCGGCACTTGCGCTTCGTTGTAGCGGCGCTGCGTCTCCAGATCTTGCTGCTTGTCCCACCACAGCGCGCGGCCACGCTGCTGCTCATTTATCTGTTCGGGGTGGCTCTTCAGCCACTCGCGCATGAACTGGGTGTGTTCCGATTCGTAGTTCGCCATGACGTGCTCTTTCGGTGAGTGATGGATTGGTCATTCCTTGGTGCGGGTGATGCGCAGCACCTCGGGGATATGGCGTAAGCCGCGCATGAGTCGGGCGAGATGGACGCGATTGGACACCTGCAGCGTGAAATTGAGCGTGGTGTACATGCTGCGATCGTCATCCATGCTGACGTTCTGGATGTCGGAGCCGCCAGCAGCGATCTCGGCCGCCACCTTGGCCAGCACGCCGCGGCGGTTCTCGGCAACGATGCGGATGCCGACCTCGAACAGCTGCGTGGTGTTGGGTTCCCATTCGACATCCACCCAGTTGTCCCGCTCGTGGTGCTTCTTGCCGATGCTGCGGCAGTCGTGGGTATGCACCATCAGGCCCTGGCCCTTGCGGATGATGCCGACGATCGGATCCCCCGGTATCGGCCGGCAGCACTTCGCCAGTTGCACGGCGAGGCCCTCGCTGCCGCGGATCGTGATCGCGCCCCGGGGTTTGTGCTCGACCGGTGTGCCGCCCTCGGCTTCGCGTGCGGCGGCGAGCCGGCGCGCAACGATGGCCGCGTGCCGCTTGCCCAGGCCGATGTCGGTGAGCACGTCGCGCTTCGATTTGGCGCTGCGGTCGCGCAGGAAGCGCTCCCATACGCCGGCGACGATGTCGGCCAAGTGCAGGCCCAGGCCGGCGAGCGTCTGGCCGAGCAGGCGTTCGCCCAGCGCCGCCGATTCCCCCTGCTGCTGCGTCTTGAGGAAGTGCCGGATCTGGGCGCGGGCCTTGCCGCTCTTGACGTAGGACAGCCACGCCGGGTTGGGATTGGCGTGGGTGGCGGTGATGATCTCGATCCGGTCGCCGTTTTTCAATTCGGTGCGCAGCGGCATCAGTTCGAAGTTGATGCGGCAGGCGACGCAGCGGTTGCCGATATCGGTATGAACCGCGTAGGCGAAGTCCACCGCCGTGGCGCCGCGCGACAGGCCCAGGATCTTGCCCTTGGGGGTGAATACGTAGATCTCGCCGGGGAACAGATCGACCTTGACGTGCTCGAGGAACTCGGCGGAATCGCCCGAGGCGGACTGCAGTTCGATCAGTGACTGCAGCCACTTGTGGGTCTGCTGCTGCAGTTCCGAGAGGGCGCTCTCGTCCTTGTAGAGCCAGTGCGAAGCGACACCGCTCTCGGCGACGTGGTGCATCTCGGCGGTGCGCACCTGAACCTCGACCGGGGTGCCGTAGGGGCCGATCAGCGTGGTGTGCAGGGACTGGTAGCCGTTGGCCTTGGGAATTGCGATGTAGTCCTTGAACTTGCCTGGCACCGGCTTGTAGATGCCGTGCAGGGTGCCCAGCGCCAGATAGCAGGTCGGGATATCCTTGACGATGACGCGGAAGCCGTAGATGTCGAGTACCTGCGAGAACGACAGATGCTTTTCGCGCATCTTGCGGTAGATGCCGTAGAGATGCTTCTCTCGGCCCATCACCTCGGCCTCTATGCCGGCCTCGGGCAGGCGCCGGCGCAGCGTCTCCGTGATCTTGCCCACCAGCTCGCGGCGGTTGCCGCGCGCCTTTTTGACCGCCTTGGCTAGGACGTTGTGGCGTAGCGGGTGGAGGTGAAGAAAGGACAGTTCCTGCAGCTCGCGATAGAGGGTGTTGAGGCCCAAGCGGTTGGCGATCGGTGCATAGATGTCGAGCGTCTCGCGGGCGATGCGGCGACGCTTCTCCACCGGCACCGCGCCCAGCGTGCGCATATTGTGCAGACGGTCGGCCAGCTTGATCAGGATCACGCGCACGTCGCGCGCCATCGCCAGCAGCATCTTGCGAAAATTCTCTGCCTGCGCTTCCTCGTAGGACTGATTTTCGATGCGGTCGATCTTCGAGACGCCATCGACCAGCTCGGCCGCGGACTTGCCGAACCTGTCGGCGATCTCCTGCTTGGTGATGGCGGTGTCTTCCATCACATCGTGGAGCAGGGCAGCGATCACGGCCTGCGGGTCGAGGTGCCAGTCGGCCAGAGTACCGGCGACGGCGAGCGGATGCGAGACGTAAGGCTCGCCGCTGGAGCGCAGTTGGCCGCTATGGGCGGTGGCGCTGAAGGCGTAAGCCGCTTCGACGCGAGCGACTTCTTCGGGTTTGAGATACGCGGAGAGCTTGGCGCTGAAGTGGCGAACGTCCTCCGCCATGTCGATGGCTGGAGGAATCTCCGGCGCGATGGGCGAGGCCTCGGCGGGCGTTACCGGCGTGGCCATCGCTTCATTTCATGTCGCGTTACGCCTGACCGCGATTGAGAAGCTCCAGGCCGACCATGCCCGAGGCGATCTCGCGCAAGGCGACGACGGTCGCCTTGTCCTTGTCGCCTTCGACCTGGGGCGTGCCGCCGAGCGTGATCTGACGGGCGCGGTAGGTGGCGACCAGGGTCAGTTGAAAACGGTTGGGAATGTGCTTGAGGCAGTCTTCTATGGTGATTCTGGCCATGGCTTATTCCTGTGATAGTGGCGTGAATGATTCGGGGTGACGGGCCCGCTGCCGGGCCAGACGCAACCGGGAAGCTCGCAACGCTGCCAGAAGGTCACCGAGCGCCTCTTGCAACTGATTGTTGATTATAACGTATTCGAACTCGCCGACGTGGCTCATCTCGTCCCGGGCTGCGGCCAGGCGGCGTGCGATCACCTCGGCGCTGTCCGTGCCGCGTCCGCGCAGGCGCCGCTCCAGTTCGTCCAGGGAGGGCGGCATGATGAAAATTCCGACCGCGTCGGGAAACCGACGGCGAACCTGTTGCGCTCCCTGCCAGTCGATCTCCAGCAGGATATCCCGCCCTGCGCGCATCTGTTCCACCAGCCAGACGCGCGAAGTGCCGTAGTAATTGCCATGAACTTCGGCCGACTCGAGAAAATCGCCTCTCTCCTTCATGGCCAGGAAGTCCGCGACGCTGACGAAGTGGTATTCGCGGCCATTCTGTTCACCCGGGCGCGGTGCGCGCGTGGTGTAGGAAATCGACAACCGAACATGTGCATCCTGCTCGAGCAGCAGGCGCACCAGGGTGGTCTTGCCGGCGCCGGAGGGTGCGGAGACGATGAACAGGGTGCCGCTGGTATCTGAGTCTGTCATGCGAGTGGCTCTGAGTGGGTATCGATGCATCGCTGCGCGCACAGGATAACGGATCGGCCCCGAGCTGTCAGCAGCTTAGCCGGAGTGCGCCGCTGATCCGTTGCACTATATCAAAGCATATGTCATAATTGTTCCGTCTCCTCCATTTCCAGAAACTCCTCCCACGGGAATGGCTTAGCCCGCCGCGCGCGGGCTTTTCTTTGTGCCGGGTTCAGACCCCTCCTGCCGCAAGCTTGCACATCTGTGAGCACTCCGGATCGCCCGGTGGGCATCCGGCTGAAGTCGCCTCGTTGCCCGGGGCGGGGCCAACACCCCCGGGAGTTTGCGGGTCGGTAATGACCGTACAGCCGATAGTTATGCAACCGGGCGGGAACCGGGTATCGGCGACTGTCCCGCCCTGATTCCCGGATTCGCCACCCGCGTCCGCTCGCGGCATGGATGTCGGGGAGTCCGGCTCGATGGCATCGGACTGCATTTGCAGCGTGACGTGAGTCATCACGGGAATGCGATGATTTCTATAAAGCTCGCTGACGAACGGATTTTTTCCGTCATCGCTCCAGGTGAGCATGAATTGAATGACGTTATTGATCAGCGGGACTTTCATCTCGTAGCCATGGGTGATCCGAATCTTGAAGAGATTGGCATCCTGTATACTTTGGCCCGAATTGGCTCCGATTACAGACGGGTTTCGAAAGGGCAGTCCGCTGTTTGAAATAACCCGCCTGCCATTGCCAATCGTCTCCCGCAGGGCATGATCCTGCCAATCGTCGAAGCTCTCTTTGGTGGGATTGATGATTTCGATCCTGGCGTTGGCTGAGACATCCTCGTCAGCCTTGTCGAATGCCTGTTGCAGATCTTGGCTGCTACTCCCGCCGCCGTAAAGCGGAATCAATGCCCGCACGTAGGCTTGCTTCACTATAGCGATATTGGCATTGGCCATCGCTCCCGCCCGAGCGGCCATGAATCCAGCATGATTTATTTGATTCTTGGCAAAGAATAATAGGCTGTATTGCAAGATTGCCATGCCGAGAAGGGTGATGACCGGTCCCACCAAGGCAAATTCGACCATCGCAGAGCCACGCTCACGGGCGGCAAGGATTTGCGCCCGCTTCTCGATCGCTTCGTTTTGCAAGACCGGAGAGTCAAGCCGGTCACCCGGCCTGACCCCCAGGCGCAC
>JAJZPJ010000141.1 GCA_021811225.1 Pseudomonadota bacterium | reverse complement strand
ACGCTGAAGCGATGAGGAAGCACGAGACTGCCGCCATGAACCAGGGGAGAGGTGGCGGTGACGATTTGGCCATTGATGTGATAGAGCGGTAACGAGGCCATGACGCGATCAGCCGGCCCCAAATCGTGCGCCGATGACACGAACTGCCCGCCGGAGATCACCGATCGGTTGGCCAGCACGACCCCCTTCGGGGTCCCGGTGGTACCGGAGGTATACATCATCAGCGCGTCGTCCTCCTCCCCCACCGGGGGCAGTTCGCCGGTGGCGTCGCCCACCGGAATGAACTCGGCGCAGTCAATGTCGCATTCGACGACCAGGATCTCGCGCCTCACGTTCGCCAGGGCGGCGCGCAGACGCGCCGCCTGGTCGCGAGAGACAAAGACGACGCGCGCATCGCTATGGTCCAGAACGTATTCCAGCTGTGACGACTGGGCCATCAGATTGATGGGCGTAATGCAGAAGCCGCCGTACATCGCGCCGATGAAAATCCGGCACGCCTGGTAGCCGTTGTGCATGAACATGGCCACCTTGTCGCCGGGCTGGATGCCGATGCTCGACAAGTAGCGGGTCAATCGCCGGGATGCCCGCTGCAGTTCAGCGAAGCTCATGCTCAGGCCCGGTTCTGGCGCGATCAAATAGACGGCTTCGGGTCGAGCCATCGCCCGCAGGTCCACGTACTCCCGTATCGTTCTCAACATTTGCCAGTTTCCCCTGATCCTTTCGAGCCTGCCTGAACGGCCTGATGATTTTCCCTGGTCAAGGAAACTTGCGCAGGTAGTCGCCGAAGATCTCTTCCTCGGACGGAATCCGTTCAGGGATCTTGCGCACGAGGCGCGTGATATTCAGGTAGTGCCGGTAATTCATGTTCTCTGAAAAATTGTTCCGACCCCAGGTTCCGCAGCCCATGGACAGCGAGAACGGCAGACCGTTGTCGAAATTGCCCCCGGTGGCGAAGCAATGCGCCTGATTGACGATGACCCGGCACACCGGCAGTTGCAATCCCAGGCGCGCAACATGCTCATCGTCCTGGCTGTGGATGCCGACCGAATGACCTGCACCTTGATAGGCATAGATATTTTCGACGATGCTGCAGGCGTGGTCGAAGTCGCGCGCGCGATAGACGGCCAGAACCGGCGAAAGCTTCTCGCCCGAGAAGGGATAATCCGAGCCGCTACCGGTCTCTTCAACCATCAGGAATTTCGCGCTCGTCAGCTTTGCCTGGCTCAAGCTTGCCAGGGAGGCGATTCTCGTCGCAGCCTGGGCGGTCACGTCAGGATTGAGCTTTCCCTTCGGCCACATGAAGGCCTGCAGCTTTGCCGTATTTTCGGCGTTCAACAGCACGCCTCCGGCCTCGGCCAGCAGGGCGAGCATCGCGTCATAGACGGGATCGAGAATCACCACGCTGTTTTCCGAGGAGCAACTGGTGGCATTGTCGAAGGTCTTCGATCTGGCGATGTTTTGTGCCGCCTCACGCAAGTCGGCTGACGCATCGACAATCGAGCAGACGTTGCCGGCCCCCACGCCGAAAGCCGGCGTGCCGCTGGCGTAGGCCGCGCGAACATTGCTCTGTGAGCCGGTCGCCACCACCAGATCGGCCTGGCGCATCAATTCCTGCGTCGCCTCCTTGGTCACCGGCGCCGGCAGATGCTGCACCAGATCGGTGGGCGCCCCGAGCTTCCGCAATTCAGCGTGAATGTAGCCGACCAGTGCGGCACAGGTACTGAGTCCCTTGGGCGACGGCGCGATAATGATCGCATTGCGCCCCTTGAGCGCGTTGATGACCTTGTTGGCGGGCGTGGCTGCCGGGTTGGTCGATGGGGTGATCGCTGCCACCACGCCGACGGGCCGGGCGATTTCGACGATGCCCCGCTCCGGATACTCGGCGATGACCCCGACGCTCCTGACCCCCCGCAGATCCCGCAGCAGGCCCAGAGTCTTGCGGTAATTCTTCTGTACCTTGTCTTCGACATTGCCGCACCCGGTATCCCGCACCGCCATCTCGGCGAGCAGGCGGTTGCGTCCGGGCTCCATGATCGCCCAGCCTGCCGCAACAACGGCCTGGTCGACCCGCTCCTGGGAATAGCCTTCGAAACTCCGCTGGGCGGCGCGTGCCTTGGCAATAAGTCTGGCAACCGCTTCTCGTGTGCTCGCCGAACTGGTTGCTGAAGATGATTCAAGCGACATGTTCTGGTCCTAGGTATTTTGGTCAAAAGGGTGGGCGACAATTTCCACCCGCCAATTGAAACAAAATTCAGCCACATTTTTGTCTCGAATAACTGAAAAGATCATGCCGAAAGTGTGATAATCGAATAACCAGCCCGTAAATGTTCCGATATCCATGGTATGTGATGCATGAAGAGCAATCAGTCAAATTCCGCAGCGATACGCGCATTCCGCATTCTCGAGATATTGGCCGAGTCGAAGCGGCCGCTCTCCCTGGGCGACATCGTGGACGCGATCGAACTGCCCAAGCCAACAGTTCACCGCATTCTTCAGCAACTTCAGGAGAGCTGGCTAATCGTGCGTACCGCGGGTAGCCGGCATTACGAGTGCTCCAATCGGGTCAATCGCCTTTCCCTGAATCTCATGATGAATTCCGGACCCGCTGCGGAACGTCACGCAATCTTGCGCAATCTGGTCTCACAAATTGGCGAGACCTGCAACCTGACCATGCTGAGCGGTACCGAGATCGTCTACATCGACCGGGTGGAGACGCAATGGCCGTTACGCGTGCACCTGCAACCGGGCTCCACCGTACCCTTGCATTGCACGGCCACGGGCAAGCTATTGTTGAGTTTTTTGCCCAAAGGCAAACGGGACAGATTGCTGAACATCCTCCCGTTACGCGCCATTTCCGAGAATACGATCACCGACCGGAGAGCGCTGCGCCGTGAGATCGAAGAAACGAGACGGCGAAAGATCGGCATCAATAATCAAGAAAATCTGCTGGGAATCATCGCGGTCGCGGTTCCCGTCATGCTTGACAGGAATAGGGCCTGCGCTTCAATCGCGGCGCAAGCCCCCGTTGTTCGCATGTCGCTCGACCAGTTGCTGGCTTACGTCCCTGCCCTTCGGCAAGCCGCCGAATCGATTCGAGAGATTTTCCTACGGACCAAGGAGGAGGCGCTGCATAACCGGACATGAAGCCGCAACACCAGGCAATTCCAGCCTCTTGACAAACCGCTGAACGACACCCTAAACTCCAACCATCTCATAGAGATCATATAGTACCTTAACTGATATATATGACTAGTATGAGACCGAATGGCAGCTCGACCACCGCCGTGAATTGAGTCCGCCGGCATCGGGCGACCCTGCCTGCCGATCAGCGCCCGGACGATATTTCACGGCGCAGCAGCCCGAACCTCATTGGGGTGATTTGGCCGCCGATCACGTTGGCCCGACCCGATGGGCCGGCCCTATGCCTATGTGCGGTGCCCGAATATTTTGCAGGAGAGCGATATGCGTAACCCGACAACAAGACGATGCTGATCTTCGGGACTGGCCTGCACGCAGCGCCTTCATCGACGGACCTGTCGGTCTTTGATTTCTGGGTGCTCGGCTTGGGCGCAGCGGCAGGCTCGCTGGTCTTCGGCATCTCCGGCTTCGCCTTCGGCCTGACCGCGTCGGTGATCTGGCTGCAGGTGTTGTCGCCGCTGCAAGTGGTGCCGCTGGTCGTGATCTGTCCGCTGGTGATGAATCTGGTGACCTTGCCGCGAATACGCCGCGACATCAATCTGACGAGACTATGGCCATTCGCGCTCGGCAGTACCCTCGGCGTGCCGCTGGGCGTTTCCTTGCTCGGTGCGATCAACGCGAACGAACTGCGCGCTGCCATCGGCGTTCTGTTGGTCGGCTACAGCGGCTACGCGCTGATGACCCCACGGCTGCCGCTGGTACTGCTGCCGGCAGGGCCTGGGCGCGTTGCCGACACCGGCGTCGGACTCCTGGGCGGACTCCTCGGCGGGGTATCGGGTCTGAGCGTCGTGCTCCCGAGCGTGTGGATCGCGATGCGCGGCGGCTCGAAGGCCGAGCAGCGCGGCCTCCTGCAGTCTTTCGGCCTCTATTGCCATCTGTTGACGCTGGGGGCATTTGCCACCTTGATCGGGATGGGAGCGGAGACCTTCAAGGCGCTCGCCTTGTGCGTGCCGATCAGCGTTACCGGCAGTCTTGTCGGGATGCGCATTTTCGCGCGACTGTCGCCCGGGGGCTTCCAGCGAGCGATCATCTGGATCATCCTCGCTGGCGGCATCGGGCTGCTGGCACGCGCGGCGCGGTGACATGATGGCGATCAAAGTGAACAATTCGAGACGGCCAAAGTTAGTTCCACGATCGAAACGAGGGACCAAGACATGAGCGAGCGCATCGACCGCATTGAAGTGCATTACCTCCAGATCCCATTGACCAAGCCCTATCGGCTGTCGTTCGGGCCGGTGGAACATTACGACACGATCGTGGTCGAATTGAGCGACAGCGCGGGGCGCTATGGGTTTGGCGAGGCGACGCTGTTGACCGGATATACCGATGAAACCATCGCCGAAAGCTGGGCGCTTGCCAAAGAACTGGCACGCGAACTCGCGGGCCTTCCGCTCGCCGCGTGCACCGAGCGCCTGGAAGCGCTCGTGGCGCGCGCGCCATTCGCGGCCACGGCTTTCCTCACCGCGCAAGACATGCTGTCGCAACACCCGCTGCTCTCGCCCGCTGAACCGGTGCGCGTTCCCATTCTGGGGCTATTGCAAGGCAAGGACGAGGCCGAGTTGCGCGACGATTTCGCGCGCCTGACTGAGAACGGCTACAAGACGGTCAAGGTCAAGGTCGGCTTCGATGTGCCTGCCGACCTCGCCAACCTGTCTTTGATGCAGCAGGTTGTCGATGGTCGCGCCGCAATCCGCGTCGATGCCAATCAAGGCTATAGCGCCGCGCAGGCCGAAGCCTTCATCCGCGACGTCGATCCCCGCGGCATCGAGCTCTTCGAACAGCCCTGCGCCGCTGGCGACTGGGACGCACAGCGCAGAGCCGCGGCGGCCGCAGCGACAACCGGACTGGCGCTGATGCTCGACGAATCGATCTATGGCCTTGCCGACATCGAGCGCGCGGCAAAAGAGCGGGCCTGCATCTACCTCAAGGTCAAATTGATGAAGTTCGGCAGCATTGCTGCCTTGACCTCAGCCATCGAGCGCATCCGCGCGCTCGGAATGCGTCCGGTGCTCGGCAACGGCGTCGCCTCGGACGTGTCGTGCTGGATGGAGGCGTGCGTCGCGGCGCGCCACATCGACAACGCCGGCGAAATGAATGGCTATCTGAAGGCACGCAGCAGCCTGTTCGAGCAGCCGCTGCGCTTCGAACAGGGCCATATCGTGCTGGACGCAGCGCTGCATCCAGCGCTCAATCGCGACGCGCTGGCCGCCCACCGCTGCGATCACGCGGCTTACAGAAAGGAATTGCACGCATGCGCCCCTACACTCTCGTGACCGGCGTGATCGGCGTCGACACGCATATCGTCGGCAATCGCATCCTGAGCATGGCGCTCGAAGCGGCCGGCTATCAGGTCGTCACGCTGGGTGCGCTCACACCAGCCGCCGATTTCATCAAGGCGGCGGTCGAAACCGCCGCCGACGCCATCCTGGTGTCGTCGCTTTATGGACAGGGCGAACTCGATTGCCGTGGCTTTCGCGACATGTGCGTGGAGGCGGGGCTCGACGACGTACTGCTCTATGTCGGCGGCAATCTGGTGGTCGGCAAGCAGCCCTGGCCCGAAGTCGAGCAGCGTTTTCTCGCCATGGGCTTCGACCGGGCGTTTCCGCCCGGCACCCGCGTAGACGATGCGCTGGCCGCGCTGGCGGCGGATTTCGCCGCCCGGTCCGAGCGTGCCGCAACGCCATGAGTCTCGCGCTCTTGATCGATTTTGGCAGCACCTACACCAAGCTGCGCGCCGTGGACCTCGATTCCTGCGCGATCGTGGCGAGCGCGCAAGGACCATCGACCGTGACCACCGACGTCAATCAGGGGCTCGACGCCGCGCTGCACATGCTCGCCCGGAAACTCGGCGGCACGCCCAGGTTCACGCATAGGCTGGCGTCGAGCAGTGCGGCCGGCGGCCTGCGCATGGTGACCGTCGGCCTGGTCCAGGAACTGACCGCCGAGGCGGCACGCCAGGCCGCCCTGGGAGCGGGGGCGAAGCTGGTGGCGAGTTTCGCCTACCGGCTGACGGCGGGCGATGTCCACCGCATCGAGGCACTGACGCCGGACATCCTGTTGCTCTGCGGCGGCACCGACGGCGGCAACAGCGAGGTTATTTTGCACAACGCACGCGCGCTCGCTGCCAGTCCCCTCGCGTGCGCCATCGTGGTCGCCGGCAACCGGGAAGCGACCGATGCGGCTGTTGCGGCCCTGGTCGCGGCCGGCAAGGTGTGCGTTGCCACCGCCAACGTGATGCCGGCATTGAACACGCTGGCTACCGAACCCGCGCGCGCCGCGATCCGCGACATTTTCATGAAGCGCATCGTTGGCGCCAAAGGTATCGATCGGGCCAGCGCGCGCTTCGACGCAGTGCTGATGCCGACTCCCGCCGCGGTGCTGGAAGGGGCACAACTCGTCGCTGACGGCGTGCCCGGCCGTACCGGCCTGGGGCCGCTGATGGTCGTCGATCCGGGCGGAGCAACCACCGACGTGCACTCGATCGGCGCCGGAGAACCGGTCGAGGCCGGCGTGCTCAAGTACGGCCTGCCCGAACCGTACGCCAAGCGCACCGTCGAGGGCGATCTGGGCATGCGCCACAACGC
>JAJZPJ010000140.1:3633-6787 GCA_021811225.1 Pseudomonadota bacterium | reverse complement strand
ACCTGAAGAAGCGCGTCAGCTCCTACTTCCAGAAGAGCGTGCCGAGTCCGCGCATCGGCCTGATGCTGACCCAGGTGGCCAGGGTCGAGGTCACCGCGACGCGCTCCGAGGCCGAGGCGCTGATCCTCGAAAACACGCTGATCAAGAAGCTGGCGCCCAAATACAACATCCTGTTCCGCGACGACAAGTCCTACCCCTACATCATGCTCTCGGGCGACGCCTACCCGAGGCTGGCCTTCCATCGCGGCAGTTTCGACAAGGGGGCGCGCTACTTCGGCCCCTATCCGAACTCGCTGGCGGTCAGGGAGAGCATCCAGCTGCTGCAGAAGACCTTCCTGCTGCGCACCTGCGAGAACGCGGTGTTCGCCCACCGTTCGCGACCCTGCCTGCTGCACCAGATCCGGCGCTGCAAGGCACCCTGCGTCGGTCTGGTGTCGGCGCAGGACTATGCTGCCGACGTGCATCTGGCCGAGATGTTCCTGCGCGGCCGCCACAGCGAGGTGATCGGCCGTCTCTCCGACGCGATGCAGGCAGCCGCCGATCTGCTCGACTTCGAGCGGGCGGCGGCGCTGCGCGACCAGGTGCGCGCGCTGCAGGCGGTGCTGCATCGGCAGTACGTGAGCAGCACCGGGGAGGAGGACGTGGACATCCTCGCCGCGGTGGCGGCGCCGGGGGGCTTCTGCGTCAATCTCGCGATGGTGCGCGGCGGCCTACATCTGGGCGATTCCGCCCATTTTCCGCGCGGCGCCGTCGATTGCGAGGCCGCGGAGGGACTGGCCGCCTTCATCGCCCAGCACTACGTCCTGCATCCGCCGCCGGCCCGGTTGATTCTCAGCCACGAGGTGGTCGATGCCGCCGACGAGCTGTTCGCGGCGGCCGGGAAGAAGCTCTCGGTGGGCCTGCCCCGGAACGAGATGGAGCGCGCCTGGCTCTCGATGGCCGAGAACAACGCCAGGATCGCCATCGAGGCGCGCCGCCACGCCGCCAGCGGCGCCAGACGACGGCTGGAAGCGCTGGCGACGGCGCTGTCCCTGGCCGAGCCGCCCGCGCGCATCGAGTGCTTCGACATCAGCCACACCCAGGGGGAGGGCACCGTCGCCTCCTGCGTGGTCGCAGTCGACGGCGCGATGAAGCACGGCGAATACCGCCGCTTCAACATCGCCGGCATAGAACCGGGCGACGACTATGCGGCGATGCGCCAGGCGCTGACCCGGCGCTACGAGAAGGTGGCGGCCGGAGAGGCGGTCGCCCCGGACCTGATCCTGATCGACGGCGGCAAGGGCCAATACCGCGTGGCGCGCGAGGTGCTCTCCGAGCTCGGACTCGAGCACCTCGCGACCGTCGGTGTGGCCAAGGGCGAGGGGCGGAAGCCGGGACTCGAATCATTGATCGTCGGAGACGGCGCGGAACCGGTAAAATTGGCGGCGGATGACTCCGCCTTGCATCTGATCCAGGAAGTGCGCGACGAGGCGCACCGCTTCGCCATCGTCGGCCATCGGGCGCGGCGCGCCAAGGCCCGCGGCCGCTCGACCCTGGAGGACGTGCCGGGCGTGGGGCCGGCGCGGCGACGCAAGCTTCTGGCCCACTTCGGCGGACTGGCCGGGGTTGCCGCGGCGACGGTCGAGGATCTATGCCGGGTCGAGGGCATCAGCCGTGCGCTGGCCGAGACCATCCACCGGGAAATGCGCTGAACGCTTACGAAAGACGACGATGCCGCTCAACATACCGAACCTGCTCACCTGGGCGCGCATCCTCCTGATCCCGCTGTTCGTCGGCGTCTATTACGCGCCGGGCGATTGGCTCTCGCCGCCGCAGCAGAATCTCGCCGCGACGCTCATCTTCGTCGTCGCCGCGGTCACCGACTGGTTCGACGGCTGGCTCGCGCGCAAGCTCGACCAGACCTCGGCCTTCGGCGCCTTCCTCGATCCGGTCGCCGACAAGCTGATGGTCGCAGCTGCCTTGATCGTCCTGGTGCAGCTCGAACGCGTCGACGCCATCGTCGCGATCATCATCATCGGCCGCGAGATCGCCATCTCCGCGCTGCGCGAGTGGATGGCCAAGATCGGCGCGGCGAAGAGCATCGCGGTGTCCTTTCTCGGCAAGATCAAGACCACCGCGCAGATGGCGGCCATTCCGCTGCTGCTCTACCAGGACAATATCGGCGGGATCAGCACGCTCTGGCTGGGCGACTGGCTGATCGATGTCGCCGCGGTATTGACGCTCTGGTCGATGGGCTACTATCTGAAAAAGGTCTGGCCGGTCATCAACGAGCGCTGTTGACAGCGGCAATGAGCCGGCTATAATTCGGCCCTCATCGCGGGAGTAGCTCAGTTGGTAGAGCGCAACCTTGCCAAGGTTGAGGTCGAGAGTTCGAGACTCTTCTCCCGCTCCAAGACACCGGAGGGAAGCGCAAGCTTCCCTTCATCGCTTCAAAGCCTGTGTTGTTGCGCATCCGGCTTGGCGGGGTAGCAAAGTGGTTATGCAGCGGCCTGCAAAGCCGTCTACGCCGGTTCGATTCCGACCCCCGCCTCCATTAATCCTGTTTCAATAGGTTTTCCCGCGCGGCTTGGCGTGCCACCTGGTATGCCTATCAAGCTCCCCGCCTTCACCGCAACGGTGTCTTCCGTTTTCGCCACAAACGCAGCCAGCGGCCTCGCCTCAGCCCTCGCACCGAGTCCCGCTGCCGCCATACTTGCGTGCGGCGCAGAACATTGCGCGCACGTTCTCTGTCGGCGTCTCGTCGGGAATGCCGAAGGCGGTGTCCAGGATCAGCTTGCCTCCCTTATTCCATATCTTGTCCACGAGCTTCTTCACCGCGGCGTCGACCTCGGCCGGCGTGCCGGTGGTCATCAGTGACGGCGAGATATTCCCCCGCAGGGCCACCACGTCGCCCAGCACCTCGTGAGCCTTGACGATGTCGGTGCGCTCGAACCAGTAGATGCACTTGCCGGCCGGGATATCCTTGATGGTCTCCAGGCGCTTGGTGCAATCCGATTCCCACAGCGGCATGGGGATCAGGCCGGCATCGATCAGGTCGAGCATCATCTGCCGAAACGAGGGCCACCAAAAGGTTTCGAACTGCTTTTGCGACATGAAGGCATCGGGCGCCCAGTGGACGGGAATGAATACGATGGGATTGCCCGAGGCCCGGGCG
>JAJZPJ010000140.1:0-3533 GCA_021811225.1 Pseudomonadota bacterium | reverse complement strand
GGCGCATGCTGTCGATGGCTTCGAGCAGCACCTCCTTGCGCCGGAACAAGTCCTTCATCATGCCCGTGGCGCCGCGGAAATAGTCGGCGAGGACGTCGTAGGGCGCGCCCGAGGCGCTGCCGTTGGTCAGCGGGAATCCGAGGGAAGCAATGCGCCGGTTCCATTGCGCCGATTCCGTCATGTAGCTATCGACGACCTCGGCGGCGTCGAGCACGCGCCGCAAAGCTTTTCTGAATTCCGGATTGGCCAGCGGCCGCAGCCCGGTGATGGCGCGGAAATAGAACATGCCGGGCAGCACCGGAAAATTCTCGAAGCCCTCGAAGGCGCCGAAGATCCGCGGCAGGTAGCTGTTCAGATAGAAACCCGTGGGGTCGCGCAGGAAGTCCGGGAACTCTTCCGCCTTCATGTACTCCCGGTCCAGGTACTGGTAGGGCTGGTTGTCGCCGACGCCGTGGCCCGGCCACTGCAACTGCTTGTAGTCGAGGGCGTCGAAGACCTTGCCCAGGGCCGTGCCGCCGAAGAGCGGCGCGACGGCGTCGGGCTCGAATTCCAGCACCGCGCGCTCGGTGATTTCCTTGTTTTTCTCGTAGTCGTACATCAGCTCCTTGCAGCTGATGCCGCCGTATTTGGCGAACCAGTAGGTGCCGTACATCACGACGGGCATGCGATCGGGTTGCCTGAGCGCCACGCAATCGAGGATGCGCTGCCAGCGCGCGTCGTAGCGGGCCTCGGTTTCCGGCAACTGGGCTGGCGTGTTCATGCTGCGGCTCCTATCCGGTTCTTGCGCAAATTCCGACTGCCGCCGCCAAGATGGGATCAGGACTTGGGGACATGCGCGGCGAGGTAGGCGGCGAAGGCGTCCGCCGGCATGGGGCGGGCGATGTAATAACCCTGTGCTTCGTCGCAATGGAGCAGGCGCAGGCGCTGCAGGATATCGATGTCCTCGACGCCCTCGGCGACGGTCTTGAGGTTCAGGCTGCGGGCCATCTGGATGATGGCCCGCACGATGGCCGCATCGTCTTCATCCTTGGCCAGATCGCGAACGAAAGACTGGTCGATCTTCAGCCGGTCGATGGCGAAGCGCTTGAGGTAGGACAGGCTCGAATAACCGGTGCCGAAATCGTCGATCGACAGCCTCACGCCCAAGAGCTTGAGGCGCTTGACCGCGGCCAGGACATTGTCGACGTCCTGGATCAGGATCGACTCGGTCAATTCCAGTTCGAGAAACGCGGGATCGAGGCCCGATTCCTGCAGCGCGCCGATCACGGTTTGTTCCACGTCGGCGCGCTTGAATTGCACCGCCGAAAGATTCACCGCGATGGCCAGTTCGGGCAGGCCGGCCCGCTTCCAGGCCATCGCCTGGCGGCAGGCCTCGTGCAGCACCCACGCCCCGATCGCGACGATCAGGCCGCTCTCCTCGGCGACCGGGATGAAGCGGCCCGGCGCCACCAGGCCCAGCTCCGGATGGTTCCAACGAATCAGCGCCTCGGCGCCGATCACGGTGCCGCCGGCGAGTTCGATCTGGGGTTGGTAATGGAGCACGAATTCGTTGCGCTCCAGGGCCCGGCGCAGGCCGTTCCTCATCGTCAGATGCTCGACCGCCTCGACGTTCATGGTCTCGTCGAAGAATCGATAGGCGTTGCGTCCGGCGCCCTTGGCCCGGTACATCGCCATGTCGGCTTTCTTGAGCAGGCTCTCGAAGTCGCCGCCATCCTCGGGAAAGATCGCCACGCCCATCGACACCGAGGTCGATAGCTCGTTGCCGTCGGCGTGAAAGGGCTCCTGCAGCCGGTCCATGATCTTGGCCAGCACCGGCGCTGCGGCGTCGGCATCGGGCAGGTCGGGCAATATCACCAGAAATTCGTCGCCGCCCTGGCGGCTGATGGTGTCGGTCTCGCGCACGCACTCGGCGAGCCGCGAGGCGACCTCCCGGAGCAGCGCGTCGCCGATGGCGTGACCGAGCGAATCGTTGATGTTCTTGAAGTTGTCGAGATCGAGGAAGAGCAGCGCCAGGCGGGTTCCGGCGCGGTCGGCGTAGGCCATCGCGTGTTCGAAGCGATCCTGCAGCAGCAGGCGGTTGGGCAAGCCGGTCAGGGAATCGTGGTAGGCCAGGAATTCGATCTTCCGCTCGGCGACCTTGCGCTCGCTGATATCGCGCCAGGTGCAGTAGATGGCCGCTTGCTCCTGGATGGTGATGGCCGAGAGGGTGACCTCCGCCCAGAAGTCCGATCCGTCGGCGCGCGTGTGCACCCATTCGAAGCGGTGCAGCCCCCGCTCGAGCGCGGTCTCGATCATCCGGTTGGCCTTCTCCGCCGAGGCCTCGCCGTCGGGCTGGCGTTTCGGCGAGAGCTTCGACGGATGCACGAACAGGACTTCGCTTTTGTCCGGGTAGCCGAGCATGCGCGCGGCCGCCTCGTTGCATTCGACGAAACGCCGATCGACGATGATCCACGCCGGATCCGGCGACAACTCGAAAAGCGAACGGAACCGTCGCTCGGCCGCCTGACGCTCGCTCACTTCGGCCCTCAGCCGGGCGTTGGCCAGCGCCAGTTCGGCCGTGCGCGCATTCACCCGGTTCTCGAGCTCCTCGTGGGCGCGGCCCAATTCCTGCTGCGCCAGCCGCTGCTCGTCCAGCAATTGCTTGAGGCGAAGCTCCGCCTGCTTGCGTGCGCCGATGTCCTCGGCGATCCAGATCGTGCCCTCTTCGGTGTTGGCGGGATTGATGGCCTTGGCGAGCACATGGCAAAACACCATGCTGCCATCCTTGCGCCGCATCGGCATTTCCCGGTCCAATTGCCCGCCGCCGGAGAGGGTGGCCGTCGCGATGCGATCGAGCTCGGCGTAGTCTTCCGGGGAAAGATAGAACACCGATCCCGGCTGGCCGACCAACTCGTCCTGCGGCCAGCCGAAGATTTCCGAACACTTGGAATTGCAGTGCAGAACCTTCCGGTCCCGGGTGAACAATATCGCGACCGAGGCGTTCTCGAGTATGGCCCGGTATTCGAGCAGCGTCTGCTGCAGCGACGGATCGATCGAGGCGTGTGCGCTATGCGACATGGTCCCTGCGTTGGTCCTTCTGCATGCCGGCGATCTGATGCCTGGTCTTGGAGGCGCGAAGCCGCGCCCCGGTTCGATACTGCGACGCTGCTGCGCCGATTTCTTGAAGCTCATACTGGCCCGATAATAGCATCCGGAAAGGCCGCTGTACGGCCCGATGCCGGGGCGTTCATCGCGGCGCAGACGAGGCAGCGACACTGCACCATGATCATCGCGAGCCGTAGGCCGCGGCGGTCCGGATCGCCACGCTGCGCTCGCAATGTCGGTGTTGGTGGGCGGCTCATGGAAGGACGAAGCAATCGGCTTTTCCTTCGCGATCGGTCTTCCCCAAATTTTTTCACAATCCTCGCCCCTCATCGCTGAGGGGCGCTGCGTGGACAGCACGGCGGTGCTGACGCCATGCAGACTGTTTCAATCCTCGCCCCTCATCGCTGAGGGGCGCTGCTTCTACCGTGCCGGATGTGCGGCTCGGACTT
>JAJZPJ010000139.1 GCA_021811225.1 Pseudomonadota bacterium | reverse complement strand
GAGCAACCACCGACGTGCACTCGATCGGCGCCGGAGAACCGGTCGAGGCCGGCGTGCTCAAGTACGGCCTGCCCGAACCGTACGCCAAGCGCACCGTCGAGGGCGATCTGGGCATGCGCCACAACGCCGCGAGCATCGTCGAGGCCGTCGGGCTGGCCTTTATCGCCGCCGAAGCGGAGCTCACACCCGAGCTGGCGCAAGCCGAACTCGCCCGGGTCGTCGCCAACGTCGATGCCCTGCCCGCGAACGATCGCGAACGCCGTTTCGACGAGACGCTGGTGCGCGCAGCGACCGCTGTCGCCGTCGCGCGCCATGCCGGGACCGTCGAAACGGTATACACCGCGCAGGGGCCGGTTCAGGTTCAGCGCGGCAAGGATCTGACGCAGGTCGCGCTGGTGATCGGCACCGGCGGCGCGATCGTGCACGCCCGCGATGCGGCGGCGATCCTGCGCGTCGCGCTGGCCGATCCGCGCGAGCCGCAATCGTTGCGGCCGAAGGCGGCCCGGCTGGCGGTGGATGATGCCTATCTGCTCTACGCGGCCGGGCTGTTGGCCCAGGTTGCGCCGGTTCCGGCCTTCGATCTGGCGACGCGACATCTGCGCATCATCACAGGAGGATAAAGCCATGAACGACAGCGCGACCGAAGACCTAGCGAAACGCCCGCTCACCGAAGCGGAGATTCCCGGCGACGAGTTTGCACGCCTGCGGCGAGAAAATCTGGCACGCTGGCCGACCGGAACCGCTGTCGACCTCGACCAGGCCGTCGCTTATCACCGCGCCTTGCCGCCACACAAGCAACTGGCCAAGGCGATGCGCGACGCCCACGCGCAACGCCGCTGCCTGACCCAGCCGCGCGGCGGTTTCGGCACGCTGGCGATGCAAAAGGCGCTGATGCTCACGCTCGATCGCGAAGGCCTCGCGGACATCGTGCCGACGACCACCGACAGCTATACGCGCAACGAACAGTTTGCGGCGGCACAGAAAGGCGTCGACGAATCGGAGCGGCTCGGGCGTTCCCTGCTCAACGGTTTCCCCATCGTCAACTACGGCATCGAAGCCTGCCGTGAACTCGTCGAAGCGATCGAGAAGCCGGCCATCATGCTGACCGGAACGTCGATGCCGCGCCTGACCGGCGAGATCGGATTCGCCGCGGGCTATACCGGCTACCTGGGATCGGGGATCGCCTACACGACGTCCTACATCAAGGAAATGTCGATCGAGGAAGGCATACGCAACTACCAGTACCTCGATCGGCTCGCCGCGCTGTACGGCGAACATGGCGTCGAGTTGCACCGCCGGCAGCCGGGATTTCTGACCGGCACCAACATTCCGCCGTGCATCGCGATCGCGATCGGCGTGCTCGACTGCCTCCTCGCCGCGGCGCAAGGGGTGCGCCATTACGGCATCGAACTGGCCCAGACCTTGCACCTGATCCAGGACGCCGCGGCCATCGCCGTCTGCGAGTCGATCACGCAGGAGTATCTCAGACGCAAAGGACACGATGAGGTGTTCACGCCGGTCACCTCGCTGCACTGGATGGGCGCATGGCCGCACGACGAGGCGCAGTGCGCGACGCTGGTGAGCTACGGCGGAACCCTGGCGGCCATCGGCGGCGCCGTCAGCGTGACCACCAAGTCCACGCACGAGGCGATCGGAATACCGACGCCGCAAGCGAATGCCGAAGGCTTGCGCATGACCCGCATGGCGATCTATCTGGCCCGGGGAATCCGGCTCGACGGGATGCCGGAGTACGAGCGCGAAAAGGCCCTGATCGAACGCGAAGTGCACGCGATTGTCGACAAGGTGCTGGAGATGGGCGACGGCGACACTGCGCTCGGCACGGTGCGCGCATTTGCCGCCGGCGTACTCGACGTGCCGTGGTCGCCGAATCGCCATGTCAAGAGCCGCGTGATCGCGGCGCGCGACGCGCAGGGTTATCTGCGTATCCTCGACGCCGCGGCGTTGCCGCTGCCCGCTGATGTGCTCGAAGTCCACGAAGCCGGATTGCGCCAACGCGCCGCGATCGAGAACGTTCCCTACAACTACGAACTGGCGGTGCAGAGCGTCTATGAGCTCTCCGAGCCGCTGTCGCGCTTGCTGCCCACCCGGGACAAGCCACAGATTTGACAGCGGCGCACGTTCGAACAAACACCAGGAGGAAAAATGCAGGCGATCACCATCAGCAAATTCGGGGGAGCGGAAGTTCTGGTCGCGAGCGACTTCCCCAAGCCCGAACCAAAGCCCGGCGAAGTTCGGGTTCGGCTGGCTTGCGCCGGCGTAAATTATATCGACGTCTACATGCGCAATGGCTCCTACGCCCGTTCGGATACCTACCAGACACCGCTGCCGATGGTGCCCGGCATGGAGGGCGCTGGCACGGTCGACGCGTTGGGAGAAGGAGTCACCGGGCTTACCATCGGCGAGCGCGTCGCCTATTGCATTTCGCGCGGCAGCTATGCCGAGTACGCCGCGGTTCCCGCCTGGAGACTGGTGCGCGTACCCGAGGCGATGCCGCTCCCGATCGCCTGCGCGCTGATGCTCCAGGGTTCGACCGCGCACTATCTGACGCACTCCGCCTATCCGCTAGCGGCGGGCAATGTCTGTCTGATCCACGCCGGAGCCGGAGGCGTAGGGCAGTTGATGATCCAGCTCGCCAAATCGCGCGGCGCGGTGGTGATCGCCACGGTCGGCAGCCCAGCGAAGGCGGCGATTGCCCGCGAACGCGGCGCCGACCACGTCGTGCTCTACCGCGACGTCGATTTCCGCGACGAGGTGCTGCGCCTGACGGGCGGGCGCGGCGTCGATGTCGCCTACGACTCGGTCGGCCGCGATACCGTACATCGCAGTATCCGTTCCTTGCGTCGTCGTGGCCTATGCGTGATGTTCGGCGCCAGTTCCGGGCAGGTCGACGCGATCGCGCCGCTGGAGCTGGCCGAGGCGGGATCGGTGTTCTTTACTCGCCCGCACTTGGCCGATTACCTGCGCGACGCTGAGGAGATCCAGGGCCGCGCCGCAGACCTGTTCGCCGCCTGGCAGGGAAATCGCCTCGAAGTGGCGATCGACCGCACCCTGCCCTTGCGCGAGGCTGCGCTCGCGCACAGCCTGATCGAGGATCGCGCCACCAGAGGCAAGCTGCTGCTCGCGATCGAATGAGCGTCAAGCGCCCGCCCGCCGCCGTGCGATAAGGTGGCGGGCCAGCGGAAACAACAAGGCCGCGAACGAGATCAGCATCAAGGTGCCGCTCAGGCGCTCACGGAAGAACATGGTCCAGTCGTTGTGGTAGCTGATCATCGTTTGCATGTACGCGTTCTCGGCGAACGGTCCGAGGATGCAGCCCAGCACCATCGGCGCAATCGGAAAGTGCAGCTTCTCGAACAGGTAGCCCAGCACCCCGAAAATTGCGATCACCCACACGTCGGAGACACTGTTGCGGTTGGCGTAGGCGCCGACAATGCAGAACAGCACCACGATTGCCGAGAGAATGGCCTGCGGGATGCGCAGCACCTTGACGACGACACGAATCCAGAAGAACCCGATCACGCACATGCCGATCACGCCGGCGAACAGCGATGCGAGAATCGTGTAGACCACGACCCTGGAGTCCGGATCGGTAAACAGCATCGGCCCCGGCTGAATGCCATGCAGCAGAAAAGCCGCCAGGATCACCGCGGTCGCGCCGCTGCCCGGGATGCCGAGGGTGAGCAGCGGGATCATGTGTCCGGCGACCGAGGCGGTCGAGCCGACCTGCGGTGCGACGATTCCTTCCGGCATTCCGGTTCCGAGCAGTTCGCGGCGCGCCCCGTACTGCTTTTCGACGCCGTATGAAATGAACGAGGTGATCGTCGCGCCGGCGCCGGGTACGATGCCGAGCAGCGTGCCGAGCAGGCTGCTGCGTATGAATGTCCAGCGCACCGACCACAGTTCGGCGAGCGAGGGAAAATCGGTCTTGACGCGAGTCTCGACCTTGGGCTGGCCATGCAGCTTGAGTCCTTTGCCGAGTCGGTTGAAGACTTCACCCAGGCCGTACATGCCGACCAGCACCATCACGTAAGGCACGCCGTTTTCGAGGATCGTCGAACCGAACGTGAAGCGGTAGGCACCGAAGATCGGATCGACCCCGACGGTGCCGACGATGAGCCCGATGAACAGGCTGATAAACGCATTGACGAGCGAGGTGCCCGCCAGCGCGACGACCATGGTCAGGCCGAAAAACACCGCCGCAAAATAATCGGGCGGACCGAAACTCAGCGCCACCCGACTCATCGGGACCGCCAGCGCGACCATCACCGTCGAAGAGAACAATCCCCCGATTAGCGCGGCGACCAGGGCCCAGCCCAGCGCCTTGGCCGGCTTACCCTTCTGCGCCATCGGATAGCCGTCCCAAAGCAAGGGCACATCCATCGGCTCGCCGGGAATCCGGTACAGGATCGCGGTGAAACACCCGGCGTAGGTGCCCGAGACGTAGATGGCGGTGAGCAGGATGATCGATGGTTCGATCGGCATATGGTAGGTGAATGGCAGCGCCAGCACCACGCCCATTACCAGCCCGAGGCCGGGCATGATCGAAACCGCCATGCCGACCAGCAGGCCCGCGATCAGCATTTCGAAGTTCTGCAGAATGAGAATATGGGTGAAACCGATGCCGAGGAAGTGAAGTATGTCCATCGCGCAGCCTCAATGAATGCCCAGCAGTCGCATCACTGTGACCGACAGCGCGAGAAACGGGCCGCGTCCGAGCGGCAGCGAAACATAGACGATCTTCATGAAGATGAAGACGAAGAACACGCTCGAGGCGAGCGACACCGCGAGCGCCGGCACGAGGCGCCGGTAGCCGCCGACGAACATCAGTGCCGCCAGATAGACGAAACTCGCGGCGAAGAATCCGACCGTCTCGAAGGCGAGCAGGAAAGCGAAGGTCAGCGCGATGCCGATCCAGACCCTGGCAGCGCTCGGCGGCGCCTCCAGCGCTAAGGACACGTCGGGATCCTCGTCGAGAATCGACGCAATTCCCTTCAAACTGGCCGCTGCGGAACCGAAGGCGAGCCGCACTGTCTGCCAGGCGCTGACCGCCATCAACAGCACCAGGATCATGCGCGGCCACGCCCCCGGGCCGATGCGGCCGGGAACCCGCGTGTAGTCAAAGTGCAGTGCCCGGTAATAAAGGAAAGCGCTCGCCGCCAGCAGCAATACGTAGGGAGCGGCTTTCGCCAGCTTGGCACTCTGATTCATTCGTCCTCCTCCTATGCGTTCCGTCGCGCCCCCCGAAGGGGGCGCTGATCCGAGGCCTACTTGTTGAGCCCCTTGTGCGCACTCTCGGCGGCAATTTTATGCGACTTCACTAGCCAATTGGCCATGTACTCCCTGGCTTCCTTCGCCGGCAGATAGCTGTTGGGATCGGCGTACTGGTCGGCAAGGTATTTCTTGAATTCCGGCGTCTTGGAGACTTTCCGCAGCGCCTCGGAGAGCTTCGCGACGATCGCCGGACTGGTTCCCGCCTTGACGATCACGACGCGAAGCTGCGGCAGCGAAATGTGGATACCGTACTGCCCGGTGACCGGGACACCCTTGAACGGACCGACGTTGAGCGGCTTGGGATAGAACAGGATCAACGGCCGCATCTGCTTGGCGTCGACATAGGAGCGGACGTCGCCGGTCTGCTCGTAGAGCACGTCGGCGTGGTCGCCGAGTATCGAGGTGTAGCGCTCGCCGGGCTTCGCGTAGGGAATGTTCTCGAAGTGATAGCCCTTGCTGCGGAAGTAATTGATCGTGATGTCGTCCGGACTGCCGAACCCGGTCGTCGCCACCCGCAGCGTCTTCGTCTTCGCCGCCGCCAGCAGCTCATCCCAGTTCTTCCACGGCGCATCTTCCTTGACGAAGAAACCGGACGGCTGCTGGATCATGATCGCGAGCGGGGTGATCTGACTCAGCTTGAACCGTGGATTGGGCGCGCCGAACAGCGAGTATGTGTCGCCGGTCATCACCTCCATGGTGTAGCCGTCGGCGGGCCCGTTGATCATCTTGCCCAGGCCGACCTGCCCGGTCGCGCCGGGAACGTTGACCACCGGCAGAGACACGCCGAGCATCGGTTCCATCAACTTGCCGGCGGTGCGCGCGAGCAGATCGGCACCGCCACCGGGACCCCAGGGCACGGTGAAATCGATGGGACGCGATGGATATTTGTCCTGGGCCACCGCTGCGGTCGCCAAGAGCGACCCCAAGAGCAGTAACACGCCAGAGACGAAGATGGAAACTAGGGTACGGGCACGATGCGCATGCATAGGTCTACTCCTCCTGTTGTCTTGCTGCCAAACCCGCACCAATGAGGTTCGGGCACCTGAATCCTGAAATTTCGCCGCGCTGGCGCCGCCCCGGCATCCGTCAAACGGTCTTTTTATAGTGTCCATCACCTGCAACCAACGCCCCACGGCAGCAGCGGGTGTTCAGCGGCTCGTGGCTAAGTCTTCTATATCACTTATAGCTACTAGATGACATCTATGACTGATTCCGAGTTTAGGGCGCGGCTCATTGCTTGTCAAGGGACCGCATTGTTCAGAGGCGCCGCATCCCGCCGCTGTGTCCTGGTGGAAAACGCCTCTCACGAAGTAAAGCAAAATTTGTGGGTACTTTTGTCTCGAATAATTGAAAAGATCATGCCGTAAATACGATAAGTAAAAAATAAGCGTTCAAAAATTCCAATACTAATACTATTTGATGCACAAACTAATATTGCCACCGCACCGCGACTCTCCGGTTCAGTGCTGCATGCCCCATTTGCGTACCGTCCTGTTCTCGATCACGCGGAAGATCAGGTTCTCGACCAGGAGCCCGATCAGGAT
>JAJZPJ010000003.1:9069-37043 GCA_021811225.1 Pseudomonadota bacterium | reverse complement strand
AGAACCGTTCCCGTTTCGAGGAACTCAATAACCCCCACCGAGGGGAAGGAGACAAGATGAAGCTTAAAAAAATCGTATTGCTGCTCGCCGTCGCCGGCATCGCCAGCCCGGCTTTCGCCACCAACGGCTATTTCTCCCATGGTTACGGCATGACCGCCAAGGGCATGGGCGGTGCTGCGACGGCCATGGCCAAGGATGCTTTCGGCGGCGCCAACAACCCGGCCAGCATGGTCTGGGTGGGCGACCGGATGGACTTCGGTCTCGACGTATTCATGCCCAAGCGGGAAGCCTCGCGTCAAGGAAGCAACGGCCCCTATTCTCCCGGCGGGATTTATGACGGCACGTCGGTGAGTGGCTCGAACGTGTTCTATATTCCCGAGTTCGGTTACAACAAGCTGATCAATCCGGATCTTTCGCTCGGCGTCAGCGTCTATGGCAACGGCGGCATGAACACCGACTACGGTCCCGGACTCAAGGGCGGTGCGATGGCAGCCTCGTTCGCGCCTTCCTGCGGTGGCCAACCTGCGAACATCCTGTTCGGCTGCGGCAGGCTGGGCGTCGACCTGATGCAGCTCATCATTGCACCGACCGTTGCCTACAAGATCAACGCCAATAACTCCATCGGTATTTCACCGCTTCTCGGCTACCAGCGCTTCAAGGTCGACGGGCTGCAAGCCTACAACGATACCCTGATGTTTCCCGGCGTCACGGGAACGTTCACCAGCAGCCAGGGCAACGTCACCAACCGGGGCTACGACAGTGCCCATGGTTATGGCGTGCGCGTGGGCTGGATGGGCAAGCTCAGCGACACGGTGACGCTCGGCGCGGCCTACTCGTCGAAGATCCGCATGAGCAAGTTCGGCAAGTACAAAGGCTTGTTCGCCGATCAGGGCGAGTTCGACATTCCCGAGAACTACGACGTCGGTATTGCGGTGAAGGCGACGCCGAAGGCGACCGTCGCGTTCGACATCCAGCAGATCAACTACGCGAACGTGATGTCCATCGCCAACGGCGTCAGCAACAGCCTCCTTAGCATGATGACCGGCGCATTCCCGGTCGCGCCGAACCGTCTCGGCGACGCCAACGGCTCGGGCTTCAAGTGGCGCAACCAGACCGTGTACAAGCTCGGCACCGAATACGAATACAGCAAGAACCTGCTGCTGCGTGCCGGCTACAACTACGGCAAATCGCCGGTGCGCGGTGACAGCATCGATGACGTCTCCTTTAACATCATCGCCCCGGGCGTCGTCGAGCAGCACCTCACGCTCGGCGCCACCTGGACCCTGGCCAACCACAACGAGTTGACCGTTGCCTATATGCACGCCTTCAGCCATTCGGTGACCGGCCCGTCGGTTACCTCGCTGCTCGGTGTCGGCGGCACCGAAACGCTCAAGATGCACCAGGACTCCCTGGGCATCGCCTACGGCATCAAGATGTAAGTCCTGATGCGCTAGAGAACGGAAGGGCCGGAGGCGGGAACGCCCTCGGCCCTTCCTCGATTCCTTGGTTACTTTTGTCGTCGAAAATCTTGCAGGAGGTGGGGCATGTCCAAATTCTTGAGAGGCCTGTGCGTGCTGGCGATGGTTCTGGGTGCCGCCGGCGCTTTTGCCCAGGATGCGCTGTTGAAGCCCTTCGTCCTGGCATCGAAGGGCCCGGGCGAGATGGCGCAGAAGGTGGCGGAGGTCAAGGCGGCGCTGGTCAAGGCCGGCTTCACCGTCGCCGGCAGTTATTCACCCTATGCCGGTGCCACCGTGATCGGCGTCACCGACGGCGAGCTGCTCAGTAACGCGGCCAAGTCGCCGATGGGCGGTTTCGGCGCCGCGATGCGCGTGGCCGTGACCCAGGTCAACAATGATCTGGAAGTCAGCTACACCAATCCGCCCTACTGGGCCAACGCCTACCGCATGGCCGGCGAACTCAAGGACACTGCGGCCAAGCTGCAGGCGGCGCTCGGTCGCGTCGAGGAGTTCGGCGCCAAGGGCCTGAGCGCGGCGGATCTGCGCCACTATCACTATATGTTCGGCATGGAGTACTTCACCGACCCCAATACGCTCGCCAGTTACGGCAGCTACGATGAGGCGGTGAAGGCGGTCGAGGCCGGTCTCGCCGCGGGCAAACAGGGCGTCACCAAAGTCTATCGCGTCGATGTCCCGGGCAAGCAGGAGGCGCTGTTCGGCGTGGCGATGAAGGGCGAGGGCGACAACAAGGTGATGGACGACAAGTACCTCATGAGCGAGATCGACTTCAAGGATCCCCGCTCCACCGCCCACCTGCCCTACGACATCCTGGTTTCGGGCAACAAGGTCTATGCGCTCTATGCGCGCTTCCGCATCGCCATCAGCTTCCCCGATCTGTCGATGATGGGCGCGCACAGCTTCATGAACATCATGAATTCGCCCGCGGCCATTCGCAAGGCGTTGGCGCTCACCGTCGGCGGCAAGGCGGACGCGCGCTGAAGTCTTGGCTCAAGCGGACGAGCTGCGCGGAGAGCTTTTCGATCAGCGCGGAGAAGCCCGCCAGACGCTCGCGCTCCTGGCTCACCACCTGGGCCGGGGCGCGGTCGACGAAGGAGGGCAGGGCGAGCTTGGCTTCGGCTCTCGCCCGCTCGGCCTCGACCCGGGCGAGTTCCTTCGTCAGCCGTGCGCGTTCGGCAGCGACATCGATTTCGATCTTGAGCATCAGGCGGAATTCGCCGACGATCTGCACCGGCGCGTCGCCCGGCGGCAGCTCCGCTGCGGCGGCGACGGACTCCAGACGCGCCAGCGCCTGGAGATAAGGGGCGAAGGCCGAGATCGTCGCCGCTTCCCCTGCGGCGATCAACGGCACTCTCTGCGCCGGCGAAAGATTCATCTCGCCGCGCAGGCTGCGGCAGGCATTGACCATCTCCTTGAGCAGCGCCATTTGCGCTTCCGCTTCGGCGTCGCTCTTCTCGGGCTGCGCCACCGGGTAGGGCTGGCGCATGATCGAGTCGCCAGACTTGCCGGCGAGCGTCTTCACCGATTGCCAGAGCTCTTCGGTGATGAACGGGATCAGCGGGTGGGCCAGGCGCAATGTGGCCTCCAGCACGCGCACCAGCGTCCGGCGCGTGGTCCGCTGCTGCTCGATGCTGCCCTGCTGCAACTGCACCTTGGCGAGCTCCAGATACCAGTCGCAGTATTCGTCCCAGACGAATTCATAGAGCGTGCGGGCGACGAGGTCGAAGCGGTATTCCCGGAAATGCGCGGCGATCTCGCTCTCGGCGCGCTGCAGCCGGCTGACGATCCAGCGGTCGGCGAAGGAGAAGTCTAGCGGAGCCGATTGGTCCAAGCCGACGTCGGCATTTTCTTCCCCGGCCTGGCAGTTCATCAGCATGAAGCGCGTGGCGTTCCACAGCTTGTTGCAGAAGTTGCGGTAGCCCTCGCAGCGCTGCAGATCGAACTTGATGTCGCGCCCCGGGCTGGCCAGGCTGGCGAAGGTGAAGCGCAGCGCGTCGGTGCCGAAGGCCGCGATGCCGTTGGGAAATTCGCGCCGGGTGCGCTTTTCGATCTGCCCGGCCTGCTTCGGGTTCATCAGGCCGGTGGTGCGCTTCTTCACCAGTTCTTCCAGGCCGATGCCGTCGATCAGATCGATCGGATCGAGCACGTTGCCCTTGGACTTGGACATCTTCTGGCCTTCGGCGTCGCGGATCAGGCCATGCACGAAGACCTCCCGGAAGGGGATCTTGCCGGTGATGTGCCGGGTCATCATCACCATCCGCGCCACCCAGAAGAAGATGATGTCGAAGCCGGTGACCAGCACCGAGGAGGGCAGGTAGAGGTCGAGCGCGTCGTTCGACACTGCCGGATACTCGGGCGTCCAGTCGAGCGTGGAGAAGGGCCACAGCGCGGAGGAAAACCAGGTGTCGAGGACGTCCGGGTCGCGGTGCAATTCGCCCCGGTAGCCGGCCGTCGCCGCCTGCCTGCGCGCCTCGGTCTCGTCGTGCGCGACGTAGAGTTTGCCCTGATCGTCGTACCACGCCGGGATCTGGTGGCCCCACCAGAGCTGGCGCGAAATGCACCAGTCCTGGATGTTGTTCAGCCACTGGTTGTAGGTATTGACCCAGTTCTCCGGGATGAACCTGATCTCGCCGGAGGCGACGCAGTCGAGCGCTTCCTGGGTGATGCTCTTGCCGCTGGAGTTTGGCCCGACTGCGGCCTTGCTCATCGCGACGAACCACTGGTCGGTGAGCATCGGCTCGATCACCGCGTGGGTCCTGTCGCCGCGCGGCACCATCAGCTTGTGCGGCTTGACCGATTCGAGCAGGCCCTGGGCTTCGAGATCGGCGACGATCCGCTTGCGCGCCTCGAAGCGGTCGAGGCCGCGGTATTGCTCCGGCCCCTGTTCGTTGATCCTCGCATCCAGGGTCAGGATGTTGATGGCGGGCAGGCCGTGGCGGCTGCCCACCGCGTAGTCGTTGAAGTCGTGGGCGGGCGTGACCTTGACCACGCCGGTGCCGAATTCGCGGTCGACGTATTCGTCGGCGATGATCGGGATCTCGCGATGGCACAGCGGCAGGATCACGGACTTGCCGATCAGGTGTGCGTAGCGCGGATCTTCCGGGTGCACCATCACCGCCACGTCGCCGAGCATGGTCTCGGGCCGGGTGGTCGCCACCGTGAGCGCTCCCTTGCCGTCGGCGAGCGGGTAGCGGATCTGCCACATGGAACCTTCTTCCTCCGCGCTCGCCACTTCGAGGTCGGAGACCGCGGTGAGGAGCTGCGGATCCCAGTTCACCAGGCGCTTGCCGCGGTAGATCAGGCCTTCATGGTAGAGGCGGACGAAGGTCTCGGTGACCGTTTTGGACAGCCCCTCGTCCATGGTGAAGCGCTCGCGGCTCCAGTCGGGCGAGGTGCCCAGGCGGCGCATCTGGCGGGTGATGGCCGAGCCCGATTCGCGCTGCCACTGCCAGACCTTGTCGATGAAGGCCTCGCGTCCCAGTTCCTGCCGGCTCACGCCCTGAGCCTCGAGCTGGCGCTCGACCACGATCTGCGTGGCGATGCCGGCGTGGTCGGTGCCCGGCTGCCACAGCGTGTTCCAGCCGAGCATCCGGTGGTAGCGGCTGAGGGTATCCATCAGCGTCTGCTGGAAGCCGTGGCCCATGTGCAGCGTGCCGGTGACGTTGGGCGGCGGCAGCAGGATGCAGTAAGCGTGTTCCTTGGGCAGGCTGCGGTCTAGACCGGCCTTGAAGTGGCCTTGGCCTTCCCAGTATTCGTACCAGCGCCGCTCGATGGCGGCGGGCTCGAAGCTCTTGTTGAGTTCCATCGGCTGAGGTGTTTGGGTGAAGAGGCGAGTTGCGAAATGGGCGACGAAATGGACCGCGAAATGGACCGCGAAATGAGCGGGCGATTATACCGGAGCCAGCCGGTCTATCCCTAGCTGCGCGGCACGAGTGCGCCGGGTCGTCTCCGGGCAACGACTTCCCGGCGACTGCCGCTAGCCGCCGTCGTCCCCGAGGGTTTCTCCCGCGACGGAGGAGGTGGCCTTGGGCCATTGGGACACGCCGTCTTCCGCGGCCTGCAGGACCGCGGTGAGACGCGGCAACAGTTCATTTCTCGCGCGACGGGCGATCTGTCCGACGAGGTGGTCGGTGATGCCATCCATGGCGCGCGTCACCAGTTGCGGCAACTGCTCGTCCAGCCATTTCTCCAGTTCGAGGACCAGGGCATCGCGGCATTCGCCCAGGCGCTGCTCGAGCCCGGTTTCGTCTCCCGCCGCAGCGATGGCCTGGTCGGGCACTTGGGCAGCGACGATGTCGGTCAGCAGCGGCAGATCGTCTTCTTCATCCGGCCGCTCGGCGGCGCTGTCGGGGGAGCCTCCGGCCGCCGCTGCGCCGGCGACGAACACCCGGTGGCGGTGCATCAGCGCATCGGCCTGATCGAGCAGGGCGTCGTCGTCGCTCATGGCGGGTGGGGCAGCGGCTCCTGGACGAATTTCTCATTCGCCATTTCGTAGCCGCGGTCGCGGTAGAACTTGAAGCGCGTCCGTGCCGGCAGCCGGTCCTCCCCGGCGTCGCTGACGATTTCGATCAGTTCCGAGAAGCGGGAAAAACCCGGCGGCACTTCGTCGGAGAGATTGAGCAGGCGCTCCTCCTGCGGCAGGGTGTCGAGCTTGGCGGCGATCAACAACGGCGTCTGCCCGGCCAAGGGCGCATCGGCGCGGCAGTGCGGCAGGAAGGCGGTGGCCGGCGTGGTCCATAGCAGGCGGTCGAGCCGGTCGGCGAGCGCCTCGTCCGGCGCATAGATCAGCACCGCCTGGCGCCTGGCGTGGGCCTGGGCGAGCCAAGCCGCCGCCGCTTGCAGCCGGTCTCGGGCACCGTGATAGAAAAAGACCTTGGTCATTCCATCAACAGGTCGGCGCGAGAGAGCAGGAAGTGCGTGAGCAGCGGCACCGGCCGGCCGGTGGAGCCCTTCTCCTTGCCCGATTTCCAAGCCGTGCCGGCGACGTCCAGGTGCGCCCAGTCGTACTTCTTGGCGAAGCGCGAGAGAAAGCAGGCGGCGGTGACGCTGCCGGCGGGGCGTCCGCCGATGTTGGCCATGTCGGCGAAGGGGCTCTTCAACTGCTCCTGGTAATCGTCCCACAGCGGCATCTGCCAGGCCCGGTCCCAGGCGTCCTCGCCGGCGCCCGCCAGTTCGCGTGCCAGCGAGTCGTTGTTGGCGAACAGGCCGGTGGCGACGTGGCCCAGCGCGATCACGCAGGCGCCGGTGAGCGTCGCCACGTCGATCACGCATTCCGGATCGAAGCGTTCGGCGTAGCTGAGCGCATCGCACAGGATCAGGCGGCCTTCGGCGTCGGTGTTGAGGATCTCGATGGTCTGGCCGGACATCGAGGTGACGATGTCGCCCGGGCGGCTGGCGTCGCCGCCGGGCATGTTCTCGGCGGCGGGCACCAGTCCGATGACATTGAGCGGCAGCTTCATTTGCGCGCTTGCCTGCAGCGCGCCGAGGACGCTGGCGGCGCCGGACATGTCGTACTTCATCTCGTCCATCTCGGCGCCGGGCTTGAGCGAAATGCCGCCGGAGTCGAAGGTGATGCCCTTGCCGATCAGCACGATCGGCTTCTGTCCCGGCTTGCCGCCGTCATGGCGCAGCACGATGAACTTCGGCGGTTGGCGGGAGCCTCGGGCGACCGACAGGAGCGAACCCATGCCCAGCTTCTCCATGTCCTTGCGCTCCAGCACCTCGGCCTTGAGCCCGCCTCCCTTGACCAGCCCCATGGCCTGCTCGGCCAGATAGCCCGGGGTGCAGACGTTGCCGGGCAGGTTGCCCAGATCCCGGGCCAGGCTCATGCCGGCGGCGATGGCCTGTCCCTGGGCGAGTGCGGCCTCCGCGGCGGCGAGATCGGCGCGGCTCTCGACGATCAGGGTGAGTTTGCGCAGCGGCCTGCGCACCGGGTCCTTCTTCGACTTGAAGCGGTCGAAGCGATACAGCGTGGACAGCGCGACCAGCGCCGCCTGGCGGATGCGCCAGGGCACGCCGCGTTTCTTCACCGCGAGTTCCGACAGGTAAAGAATGCCGTCGAAGGCGCCGGTCTCGTTCAGGCTGCGCACCGCGGTGGCGACAGCGTCGAGATATTCCTTCTCGCGGAAGTCCCGTTCCTTGCCCAGGCCGACCAGCAGCACCCGTTCGCAGAGGGTGCCGGGCACCTTGTGCAGCAGCAAGGTGGTGCCGGCCTTGCCTTCCATGTCGCCGCGACGGAGCAGGTCGGACAGGTAATTATCGGTCGCCTTGTTGAGAATCTCGCCGGGCAGAGACAATTTGCGCGTCTCGAACACGCCGATCACGACGCAGGCGCTGCGCTGCTTCTCCGGACTGCCGCTTTTTATGCTAAATTCCACGCCGTGCTCCTCGGGTGTTGGGGTGGGGGATGACCGTTGATTTTATCTGGCCCTCCATGGTTTCTTGCAAGTTTTCGCACGGAAACGGCGAAATTATTGATTATCCCCAGACCCCCCGCCAAAAGTCAAAGCCGACATGATTTACCAGCGTGCCGCCCTGCGTGAATTCGCCAATACTGCGGTCGCCGTCTTCGTCGCATTGTTCGCCATCTTGCTGACCACCCAGCTGATCCGCCTGCTGGGCGACGCGGCGGGCGGCAATCTGGCTTCCGGGGCGGTGGTGGCGCTGCTCGGTTTCGGCGCCATCAACTACCTGCCGGTGCTGCTCTCGCTGACGCTGTTCATCGCGGTATTGATGACGCTCTCGCGCTCCTACCGCGATTCCGAGATGATCGTCTGGTTTTCCTGCGGTCTGCCGCTGACCGCCTGGGTGCCGCCGGTGATCAAGTTTGCGGCGCCGATAGTGTTGCTGATCGCCGCGCTGTCGCTGTTCCTGTCGCCCTGGGCGCTGTCGAAGAGCGCGGAATTTCAGCAGCAGATGGAAAACCGCAATGACGTCTCGCGCGTCTCGCCCGGCGCTTTCAAGGAGTCGGCGGAGGCCGACCGCGTCTTCTTCGTCGAACAGATCGCCGGTAATAACAGCCAAGTCAAGAACGTCTTCATCAGTTCGATGCAGCATGGCCGGCTGGGCGTGATGGCGGCCTCGCACGGCCGCCTGGAGACGATGCCCAACGGCGACCGTTTTCTGGTGCTGGAGAACGGTCGCCGCTACGAAGGGACGCCGGGCCAGGCCGACTACCGAGTGATGCACTTCGAGCGCTATGCGGTGCGCATCGAAACCCGGGAGGCCCAGGGCGTCACTCCGACGCCCAAAACCATGCCGCTGTGGTCCCTGGCGCAGCAGCCGACGCCGCCCAACCTGGGCGAATTGCTGTGGCGCCTGGGCATCCCGCTGGCGGCGCTCAATCTGGCGCTGCTGGCGATTCCCCTGTCCTTCGTCAATCCGCGCGCCGGCCGTACCAACAACCTGATCCTGGCCCTGCTCACCTACATGGTCTACAGCAATCTGATCAGCGTCAGCCAGGCCTGGGTGAGTCAGGGCCGGATCGGTTTCGAAGTCGGCGTCTGGCTGGTGCATGTCGTCATGTTCGTACTGCTGCTGGTGATGTTCTCCAAGCGCCTGATGGTCTTTTCCTGGGTGAGACTATGGCGGTGAAGGTATTCGAGCGCTACCTGGCGCGCGAGATTTATGCCGCGACGGCGCTGGTGCTGGTGGCCTTTCTGATGCTCTTCGCCTTTTTCGACCTGATCCACGAATTCGGCGACCTGGGCAAGGGCGGCTACCAGCTGCACCAGGCCATCGCCTTCGTCCTGCTGACCATGCCCGGGCGGGTCTATGAACTGTTTCCGATCGCCGTGCTGATCGGCACGCTCTACGCGCTGACCCTGTTGGCGCGCCATTCGGAGATCACCGTGCTGCGCAGCTCCGGGCTGTCCACCACGGCGCTGCTGAAGGCGCTGGCGCGCATCGGCCTGGTTTTCGTCGTTCTGACCTTCGTTTTCGGCGAGTTCATCGCCCCGCCGGCGGAAATGGCGGCGCAAAAATTGCGCCTCAAGGCGATGAGTTCGCTGGTGGCGCAGGAATTCCGCTCGGGTCTGTGGGTCAAGGACGAGATGAGTTTCGTCAATGTCCGCGAGGTGTTGCCTGACAACCGGTTGCGCGACGTGCGCATCTACCAGTTCGACAAGGATTACCAGCTGCATTCGATCAGCGAGGCGCAAGGAGGAAAATACCTGCCTCCCGACAGTTGGCGGCTCACCAACGTCGTGCAGACGGTGTTCGAGAACGACAGCACAAAAGTGGTCCGTCTGCCGCAGATGATCTGGCGTTCCGCCCTCAACCCGGACATCCTGTCGGTACTGATGGTGGTGCCCGAGCGCATGTCCCTCGTCAACCTGTTCCTGTACATACGCCACCTGGAGGAAAACCAGCAGAATGCCCAGCGCTACGTGATCGCGTTATGGAAGAAACTGATCTATCCGCTGGCGGTGCTGGTGATGATGGCGCTGGCGCTGCCCTTCGCCTACATGCAGGACCGGATGGGCGCGGTCAGCATCAAGGTGTTCGCCGGGATCATGCTGGGCATCACCTTCCATCTGTTGAACGGCCTGTTCTCCAGTCTCGGCGTGATCAATAGCTGGCCGCCGTTCTATTCGGCGATCACTCCCAGCGCGCTGTTCCTGTTGCTGGCGGCCGGGATGATCTGGTGGGTGGAGCGCAGATAGTGCCTTGAGGCGGCGGGACGCTATTCCTTGAAGACGATGCGGGTACCGGACAGGCGATCGTGGAGAAACTGGCGGTCGCGATCGAAGAATGCCCAGAGGATCCCGGCGCCGAAAAACAGCAGGGAAAACCAGGACAGCGCGTAGCGCAGCAAGGCTTGGGGCAGACTCAGGCGGCCGCCGGTGATGGCGCTTTCCAGCTTCAGCCGCCAGGTTTTCATCGCCAGCGTCTGGCCGTCGCGGCGCCACAGCCAGACGAAGTAGAGACCCAGCACCAGCACGATGTGCAGCAGTTCCACCCAGCCGGGGGCCGCGATTTGCCAGATCATGCCCAGCAGCACGTAAGGCAGCAGGAAGGTGGCGGCCAGTACGCCGATCATCAGCAGGCCCTCGTAGGCCATGCTGGCTAAGCGGCGGCGGATGCCGGGGACAATCAAGGCGATGGCGGCACCTGCGCGGGGCGCGCGGGTGCGGCGGCCGCGGGTTGGACCGGAATGGCGGGGGAGGCCAGGGCGGGCGGCGCTTCGACCGGGGTGAGGGGCGCGACAACGACCGGTGCCGGCCGTTTGACGGCGGCGGGCCTGGTCTGGGGATTGCGCCGGGCAGCCCGTTTCAGACGCTCTTTTTCGGCTTCCGGCAAGTCCTCGTACTCCTGCCACTTCTGCTTGATCGTTTGGCGCAGTGCGGGCGGCGTCTTTTCCAGCGTCTTGAACCGCTCGCGCGCAAGCTCGCGCTGTTCCGGCGTCAGCCTGACCCAGGCCCGCATCCGTTGCTGCAGACGCTGTTGCTCAGTCGGCGATAGCGATGGATAGCGGCGGGCGACGCCCAGCCACTTCATGCGCCGATAGGCCGCGAGCTGGTCCCAATCGACCGACAACGGGACGAGGGTCTCGCGTTGCTGCGGCGAGAGACCCATCCATTCCGGCTGCTTGAGGGACGGGACTCCTGCGCGAGCGGGGACGGCGAGCGCCAGCAGCAGCGCTACTGTTGCGGCGCTTGCGAGGAATGCTCGAGCCATGTGGTGAAGCCGCGGTCCAGATAGGCGTTGATCGGCAGATCGTCGGCCAAGAGCGCACTGTCGATGACCTCGTTTTCCGCCGCCTGCTGGAATTTGTGCCAGTAGTAGGCGCCGACGACCCCCAGCGAGAGGGTCGCCAGAATAGCCAGCATGCGCGCCTGCGGCAGCAGGACCTCCATGGTGAAATGACCGATGCCAGCCAGACTCAGACCGACGACGGCGGTTTTCTGGTGTTCCAGGGCGAGTTGCCGCGACGCCCGAAGCCGGTCGCGAATTCTGCGTTCGATGTTGTCGCTGCCACGGTCGAGCGCCTGCCCGATCTTGTAGGCGACTTGAATTTCGTCGTGATTGTTCATAATACGATGCCCTTTGCCTTGAGCGCTGCTGCCAGGGTATGGGTGGCCCGCGAACAGTGGGTCTTGACGCTACCCTCGGAACAGCCCATCGAAGTGGCCGTTTCGGCGATGTCCATATCCTCCCAGTAACGCATGAGGAAGGCTTCCCGTTGACGCGGCGGTAGTTTTTTCACTTCTAATTCAATGATAGCAAGCACTTGCGACTGTTCTAGGCTGGCGTGCGGAGTCACTATGTTAGACCCCTCGTGAGCTTGAAGAGTTTCCAGGGGGTCGGCATCTTCGTCGTCGCTCGGCACGAACGAGGAGAGCAGCGTGGTCCACAGCGAGCGCACCTTATGGCGTCGGTAGAAATCGCGGATGGTGTTCTGCAGGATACGCTGGAACAGCATCGGCAGTTCGGCGCTCGGTCGATCGCCGTACTTCTCGGAGAGCTTGAGCATCGCGTCCTGGACGATGTCGAGAGCGTGGTCCTCATCGTGTACGGCGAACAGCGCCTGCTTGAAGGCGCGCCGTTCGACGCCTGCGAGAAAGTCGGAAAGTTCGGTGCGGGTGGCCAGGTCAAATCCTCGGATGCTGTGACGGCACAGCCGCCTTGTGCCGCCTCGTGTTCTGCGGCGCGAATTCGGCTCGGTATCTGTTTCATGCCTTGACCAAACTCGGTTCAGCCAGTAAGGTTACACGTTTCTCAGGACGAAATCCTTGTTTCGGGTAAAGCGATGTTATTAACCGGTGCGGAAATTGTAATCAGGTGCCTGCAGGAAGAAAAGGTCGAATTCGTTTTCGGCTATCCCGGCGGCTCGGTCCTCTATATCTACGATGAATTGTTCAAACAGGACAAGTTCAAGCACGTGTTGGTGCGCCATGAGCAGGCTGCGGTGCATGCGGCCGACGCCTATTCCCGCTCTTCGAACAAGATCGGCGTCTGCCTGGTGACCTCGGGTCCGGGGGTGACCAACGCGGTGACCGGCATCGCCACCGCCTATATGGATTCGATCCCGCTGGTGGTCATCACCGGCCAGGTACCGACCGCCTACATCGGCCAAGACGCCTTCCAGGAAGCCGACACCGTCGGCATTACCCGCCCTTGCGTCAAGCACAATTTCCTGGTCAAGAACGTCAAGGACCTCGCCGAGACGATGAAGAAGGCCTTCTATCTCGCCCAGACCGGTCGTCCGGGTCCGGTGCTGGTCGATATCCCCAAGGACATCACCACCCACAAGTGCGAGTTCGCCTATCCGAAGAGCATCTCGATGCGTTCCTACAACCCCGTCGTCAAGGGGCACGCCGGGCAGATCAAGAAAGCCATGCAACTCCTGCTCGACGCCAAGAGGCCGATGGTCTATACGGGCGGCGGCGTGATCTTGTCGAATGCGGCGGAGAGCCTGACCAAGCTGGTCAGGACGCTCGGCTTTCCGATCACCAACACGCTGATGGGCCTGGGCGCTTATCCGGCCACCGACAAGCAGTTTCTGGGCATGCTCGGCATGCACGGCACCGTCGAGGCCAACATGGCGATGCAGCACTGCGACGTGCTGCTGGCCATCGGCGCCCGCTTCGACGACCGGGTGATCGGCAACCCGGAGCATTTCAACGAGGAATCGCGCAAGATCATCCACATCGACATCGATCCGTCGTCGATCTCCAAACGCGTCAAGGTCGATGTGCCGATCGTCGGTAACGTCGCCGACGTGCTCGACGATCTGCAAAAACAGTTGGCGACGGCGCAGTCTCACTCCGATCCCAAGGCGCTGGCCGCCTGGTGGCAGAAGATAGCGGAGTGGCGCGGCAAGAACTGTCTCAAATACAAAGAGAGCAACGACGTCATCATGCCGCAGTTCGTCGTCGAGAAGCTCTTTGAAGTCACCGGCGGCGATGCCTTCGTCGCCTCCGACGTCGGCCAGCACCAGATGTGGGCGGCGCAGTACTACAAGTTCGACAAGCCGCGCCGCTGGATCAACTCCGGCGGCCTGGGCACCATGGGCTTCGGTCTGCCGGCGGCGATGGGCATCTGCTTCGCAAACCCCGGTGCGACCGTGGCCTGCGTCACCGGCGAGGCCTCGATCCAGATGTGCATACAGGAACTGTCGACCTGCAAGCAGTACCGCCTGCCGATCAAGATCATCAATCTGAACAACCGCTATCTCGGCATGGTCAGGCAATGGCAGGAAATGTTCCACGGCAACCGCTACGCCGAGTCCTACATCGACGCTCTGCCCGATTTCGTCAAGCTGGCGGAGGCCTACGGCCACGTCGGCATGCAGATCACCAAGCCGCAGGATGTCGGGCCGGCGTTGCACAAGGCCTTCACCGAGCACAAGAACGACCTCGTCTTCCTGGACTTCATCACCGACCAGACCGCCAACGTCTTCCCGATGGTGGCGGCGGGCAAGGGCCTGTCCCAGATGATTCTGGCAGAAGATCTGTGAAGCGCTAGGACCCCATCATGAGACACATCATTTCGATACTTTTGGAAAACGAAGCCGGCGCGCTCTCCCGCGTCTCCGGCCTGTTCTCGGCCCGCGCCTTCAATATCGAGTCCCTGACCGTGGCGCCGACGGAAGACGCCTCGCTGTCGCGGATGACCATCGTCAGCGTCGGCTCCGACGACGTCATCGAGCAGATCACCAAGCAATTGAACAAGCTGATCGACGTGGTCAAGGTGGTGGACCTGTCCGAGGCCCCCCACATCGAGCGGGAACTGATGCTGGTGAAGGTGCGCGCGATCGGCAAGGATCGCGAGGAGATGAAGCGGGTCGCCGACATCTTCCGCGGGCGCATCATCGACGTCACCGAGTCCACCTACGTCATCGAGCTGACCGGCAACACCGCCAAGATCGACGCTTTCATCGAGGCGATCGATCGCAGCCTGATCCTGGAAGCGGTGCGCACCGGCATTTGCGGCATCGGCCGCGGCGACCGGATACTCAAGGTCTGAGCCGGGCCTGAATCGGACGTATTCCCTGCTCCGCCGGGACGTCGGACTAATGCCCAGCCAGCAATTACTTCACCTCTCACGCATTGACAAGGAAAACCATGAAAGTCTATTACGATAAAGACGCCGATCTGTCGCTGATCAAGGGCAAGAAGGTCACCATCGTCGGTTACGGCTCGCAAGGTCACGCGCACGCGCAGAACCTGAAGGATTCCGGGGTCAAGGTGACGGTCGGCCTGCGCCGCGACGGTTCCTCCTGGAGCAAGGCCAAGAAGGCCGGCCTCAAGGTCGAGGAAATCGCCAAGGCGGTCAAGGACGCCGACCTGGTCATGCTGCTCTTGCCCGACGAGCAGATCGCCGCCGTCTATGCCGAAGAGGTGCACGCCAACATGAAGGCCGGCGCCGCGCTCGCCTTTGCCCATGGTTTCAACATCCACTACGGCCAGGTGATTCCGCGCGAGGACATCGACGTGATCATGATCGCGCCCAAGGGTCCCGGCCATCTGGTGCGCTCGACCTACGTCCAGGGCGGCGGCGTGCCTTCCCTGATCGCCATCTACCAGGACAAGTCGGGCAAGGCCCACGACCTGGCGCTGTCCTACGCGGCGGCCAACGGCGGCACGCGCGGCGGCGTCATCGAGACCTCGTTCCGCGAGGAGACCGAGACCGACCTGTTCGGCGAGCAGGTCGTCCTGTGCGGCGGTACCGTCGAACTGATCAAGGCCGGCTTCGAAACCCTGGTCGAGGCCGGCTACGCGCCCGAGATGGCCTACTTCGAGTGCCTGCACGAATTGAAGCTGATCGTGGATCTGATCTACGAAGGCGGCCTGGCCAACATGCACTACTCGATCTCGAACAACGCCGAGTACGGCGACATCAGCCGCGGTCCGCGCATCATCACCGACGCGAGCAAGGTCGAAATGAGGAAAATCCTCAAGGAGATCCAGAGCGGCCAGTACGCCAAGGAATTCATCCTCGAGAACAAGGCCGGCGCGCCGACGCTGCTGGCGCAGCGGCGCAATCTCGCGGCGCATCCGATCGAGGTGGTGGGGGCAAAGCTGCGCGAAATGATGCCCTGGATCCGCAAGAACAAGCTGGTCGATCAGGCCAAGAACTAGTTGGATCACTATCCGCATCCGCTCATCGCCCGCGAGGGCTGGCCGTTTCTCGCGATCAGCCTGGGCGCCGCCCTGCTGGTCACCGGTGCCGCCGGTCTGGCGTGGGCGTCGCCGCTGTGGCTGGTCTTCGTCTTCTGCCTGCAGTTCTTCCGCGACCCGGCCCGGCCGGTCGCCGGCGACGCCCGTAGCGTGCTCTCGCCCGCCGACGGCCGCATCGTCGCGATCGAACCGTTGCGCGACCCCTGGCTCGACCGCGAGGCTCTGAAGGTCAGCGTCTTCATGAACGTGTTCAACGTCCATTCCAACCGCAGCCCGGTCGATGGCGAGGTCAGACAGCGCTGGTACCACCCCGGAAAATTCTTCAATGCCGACCTCGACAAGGCCTCGACCGAGAACGAGCGCAACGCGCTGTGGCTCCGGACGGCGGACGGCCAGGACGTCACCTGCGTCCAGGTGGCCGGTCTGATCGCGCGGCGCATCCTCTGCTACGTCGATGCCGGCAGCCGCCTCGTGCGCGGCCAGCGCTACGGTTTCATCCGCTTCGGCTCGCGCGTCGATGTCTATCTGCCGCCGGCCTCGCGCGTCAAGGTGACGATCGGCGACAAGGTGGCCGCTTCGCTGACCGTCCTCGCCGAATTGCCGTGAGGCCGCCATGCCGGTGATCCGCCCGCGCCGAGCCCTGATGAATCCGGAAATGCGCCGGCGCGGCATCTATATCCTGCCCAACCTGTTCACCACGGCGGCGCTGTTCGCCGGTTTCTACGCCATCGTCCAGGCGATGAACGAGCGCTTCGAGTATTCCGCCGTCGCCATTTTCATCGCCATGGTGTTGGACGGCTTGGACGGCCGGGTGGCGCGCCTCACCCACACCCAGAGCGCCTTCGGCGCCGAGTACGACTCGCTCTCCGACATGGTGTCGTTCGGCGCCGCGCCGTCGCTGGTGATCTACGAATGGGCGCTGAAGGGCATGGGCAAGCTCGGCTGGATCGCCGCCTTCATCTATTGCGCCGGCGCCGCGCTGCGCCTGGCGCGCTTCAATACCAACATCGAGGTGGTCGACAAACGCTACTTCCAGGGCTTGCCGAGTCCGGCCGCGGCGGCGCTGGTCGCCGGCATGGTCTGGGTGCTGCTCGATCAGGGCTACAGCGGCGAGGAGGTGCGCTGGTATGCCTTCGCGCTGACGGTCTTCGCCGGCATCACCATGGTCAGCAACGTCCGCTATTGGAGCGGCAAGGACATCAACCTGAGGAAGAGCGTGCCCTTCATGGTGGTGCCGGCCATGGCGCTGGGCTACGCGCTGTTATCGAGCTACCCGGAGGGCGTGCTGTTCACGCTGTTCCTGGGCTACGCGCTGTCCGGCTACGTCCTGGCGGCTTGGCAGTGGTGGCGCCGGCGCCGGGCCGCATCTGCGGGTTGACGCGTCCGGGCATTGACGTTTATAGTCGAGTCATGTCTGCGACACTGCTTTTCTCCGCTCTGTTCCTCACCCTCTCCGGCCTGCTGGCGGCGAGGCTGCTGCGCCCCGCGCGCTAAAAACCCCCTTCCCACAATTCGTGTTTGACCTCGGGCTTGGCAGCCGGTTGCCAAGCGCTATCCATTCACTGCGCTTTTCCTTGGAGACGACGATGGACCACCTGAAAATATTCGACACCACCTTGCGCGACGGCGAACAGAGCCCCGGCGCCTCGATGACGCGCGAGGAGAAGCTGCGCATCGCGCGCCAGCTGGAGAAAATGCGCGTCGATGTCATCGAGGCCGGTTTCCCGGCCGCATCGAACGGCGACTTCGAGGCGGTGCGGGCGGTGGCCGAAGCGATCAAGGAGAGCACGGTGGCGGCGCTGTGCCGGACCCAGGATAGGGACATTGCGCGCGCCCTGGAGGCGATCGCGCCGGCGCGATCGGGCCGCATCCACACCTTCATCGCGACCAGCGCGATCCACATGGAAAAGAAGCTGCGCATGAGTCCGGACGAGGTCGTCACCGCGGCGGTCAATGCCGTGCGCTTCGCCCGGAACGGCATCGACAACGTCGAATTTTCCTGCGAGGACGCCGGGCGTTCCGATCTGGATTTCCTCTGCCGCATCATCGAGGCGGTGATCAAGGCGGGCGCCTCCGTCATCAACATCCCCGATACCGTCGGTTACAACCTGCCCGAGCAGTTCGCCGAGCGCATCACCCAGCTGCGGCAACGCGTTCCCAACGCCGATCAGGTGACCTGGTCGGTGCATTGCCACAACGATCTCGGCCTGGCCGTGGCCAATTCCCTCGCCGCGGTGCTGGCCGGTGCGCGCCAGGTGGAATGCACGATCAACGGCCTGGGCGAGCGCGCCGGCAATGCCGCGCTGGAAGAACTGGTCATGGCGGTGCGCACGCGCCAGGACGTCTTTCCCTGCGACAGCCGCATCGACACCACCCAGATCCTCTCCGCCTCGAAGATGGTTTCCGGCATCACCGGCTTTCCGGTGCAGCCGAACAAGGCCATCGTCGGCGCCAACGCCTTCTCGCACGAATCCGGCATTCATCAGGACGGCGTGCTCAAGCACCGGGAGACCTACGAAATCATGCGCGCCGAGGACGTCGGCTGGAACGCCAACAAGCTGGTGCTCGGCAAGCACTCCGGGCGCACGGCCTTCAGGGCGCGGCTCGCCGAATTGGGCATCGAAGTCGAATCCGAACAGGTGCTGAATTCCGGCTTCGCTCGCTTCAAGGAACTCGCCGACAAGAAGCACGACATCTACGACGAGGATCTCCACGCGTTGATGAGCGACGAGGCGGTGACGCCGGAGCAGGAGCACTTCCGGCTGGTGTCCTCGCTGTTCCATTCGGAGACCGGCGAGACGCCCCACGCCGACATCACCCTGGCCGTCGGCAACGCCGAGCATCACGCCGCCGCAGAGGGCAGCGGGCCGGTCGATGCCGCCTTCAAAGCGATCGAGAGCGTGGCCGCGAGCGGTGCCGACCTGCTGCTCTATTCGGTCAACAGCATCACCACCGGCACCGACGCCCAGGGCGAGGTGACCGTGCGCCTGTCCAAGGAAGGACGCATCGTCAACGGCCAGGGGGCCGACACCGACATCATCGTCGCCTCGGCCAAGGCCTATCTCAATGCCCTGAACAAGTTGCAATCGACGCTGGAGCGGGTCAATCCTCAGGTGTGAAGCGGGTCATGCCGCCCGTGCGCTCTGCCGGGCGTAGAAGATCGCGGCCAGAAAGAAAACCAGGGCGAGCAGGGTCTCGCCCGCCGCCGCGACGCGCATCGCGCCGCTCCCGTCGCTGGTGACGCGCACCAGACCCTCGGCGAGGTAGAGCAGGATCAGCATTGCCGCCCACTGGTGGGTGTAGCGGCGGCCGCGCAGGATGCCGAACAGCGGCGCCAGGAGCGGCAATGCCTTCAACGCCAGCATCGAGCCGCCCGGGCGCAACGGTGCCAGCCACAGTTCCCAGGCCAGGCACAGAACGATCAGTGCGATCAGGCTGATGCTGGTGGTCAGGTTGAGCGCGCGCAGTGTTGCGGTCTGCTTCATGGACTTGCCCTTTCGCTACAATGCACCGGATGATCGAAGGTCATTATAGGCAGCTCGATTGCCTCCGTCGGTGATGCCGCTCGCTGCGCTCCGTCTCGTCGGCCGCGTCGCGCGCCGCTTCTCCGCCGAGCGTTGTGCTCAGGCCGCCGCCAGCCTGTCGTTTGCCACTCTGCTCGGACTGGTTGTCGTGGAGCGTGGTGCTGATCGGCGCGCTGCTGGTCGCTGAACTGCCCGCGGCCAAGGCAGCCCGCGCGATGCGCTGAAGCCGGACGGTTCTAGTAGAATTCGGCAGCCGCGGGATTCGCCGATCATATCAGCGACTGCTGCTCGTTCTTCAATCCGGACAGGATCCGACATGGACACACCGATTTCCGACAAAGCCATCCCCGCCGGCGAGCGTCTGATCGTCGCGCTGGATCTGGCCGATGCCCAGGCCGCCCGCGCCCTGGTCGATGTCCTGGGCACGAGCGTGCGCTTCTACAAGATCGGCCTGGAACTGTTCATGGGCCGAGGCTACTTCGATCTGCTCGACGATCTGGTCGGGCGGGGCAAGAAGGTGTTCGTCGATCTCAAGTTCTTCGACGTGCCCGAGACGGTGCGCTCGGCGGTGCGCGCGCTGTCCGGCAGCGGCGCCACCTTTGCCACCGTTCATGGCAATCAGGCGATCATGGAGGCGGCGGTCAAGGACAAGGGCGAGCTCAAGATTCTCGCCGTGACCGTGCTCACCAGCCTCGATCGCGGCGATCTCGACGATCTCGGCTTCGCCTGCGACGTCGATCGACTGGTGCTCTCCCGTGCCCGCCGCGCGCTCGAGACCGGCGTGGACGGCATCGTCTCGTCGGGGCTGGAGGCGCCGCTGATCCGGCGAGAACTGGGGCAGAAGCTGCTGGTCGTCACGCCCGGCATCCGCCCGGTCGAAAACAAGCCGGTCGATGACCAGAAGCGCACCGTCGATGTCGCCCAGGCCTTCAGGAATGGCGCCGACTACATCGTCGTCGGCCGCCCGATCCGTCTCGCCGCCGATCCCCGTGCCGCCGCTGAAGCCGTTCAGCGGACCATCGCCGAGGTGTTCCGGCGATGACCTGCCGGTTCACATGGTATTGTTTTTGACCCGGTTTCCGACTATACTCACCGACTTTTTCCAGAATCCAGGTACCGAGAAATGGTTGTCATCCGTCTCGCCCGAAGCGGCGCCAAGAAGCGTCCCTTCTACAACATGGTGGTGACCGATTCGCGCAATCGCCGCGACGGTCGCTTTGTCGAGCGCATCGGCTTCTACAATCCGGTCGCGGCCGGTGCGGAGACCGCTCTGCGCGTGGATTTGGAGCGTCTCGCCTACTGGCAGGGCCATGGCGCCCAGCTGTCGCCGACCGCGGCGCGCCTGGTCAAGCAGTTCGGCACGCCCAAGGCTGCCGCTGCCGTCTGAGGGCCGAACGAAGCCGTCCGGGGCTGGCATGATCGTCCTGGGCCGCATCGTTGCCCCGTTCGGCGTGCAGGGTTGGGTCAAGGTTCACCCCTTCGGGGATGAACCGGACGCCTGGAGCGAAATGCCGCAGTGGTGGCTGGCGGCACAGCCCGATGCCGCCGATACCGAATGGCGGCCCTACGCACTGCAGCAGGCAGCCGCGCACGGCAGGGGTCTGATCGCCAAGCTCGCCGGCGTCGAAGGCCGCGACGCCGCCGAAGCGATCGACGGCTATTACATCGGCTCGCCGCGGGAGGCGTTGCCGGAAAACGCCGCGGACGAATATTATTGGGCCGACCTGGTCGGTCTGGAAGTGGTCAATGAGGAAGGGGTGCGGCTCGGCCGAGTGGCGGCGCTTCTCTCCAGCGGCGCGCACGAAGTGCTCTGCGTGCGCGCCGGTGAACAAGAGCGGCTGCTGCCCTTCGTGGCCCAGGTGGTGAAGGATGTCGATGTCGGCAGCGGCGTGATCCGCGTCGCTTGGGGTGCGGACTGGTGAGCCTGGACTTCGACGTCATCACGCTGTTTCCGGAGATGTTCGCCGCGGTGACGCAGTCGGGCATCACGAGGCGGGCGCTGGAACGCGGCCTATGGCGGCTCGAATGCTGGAACCCGCGCGAGTTTGCGCAGGACAATCACCGGACGGTCGATGATCGGCCTTACGGCGGCGGGCCGGGCATGGTGATGCTGGCGCAGCCGTTGGAGCAGGCGATCGCCGCGGCCAGGGACCGGCGGCGTACTTTGGGCGAGGCGCAGACGCAGGTGATCTACCTGTCGCCGCAAGGCAGACCGCTGACCGACGCGCGGGTGGCGCGCTTATCGGGTTCGAGCGGAGCGATCCTGCTGTGCGGGCGCTACGAGGGCGTCGATGAGCGTCTGATCGCGCGCTGCGTCGATGAGGAACTGTCGCTCGGCGATTTCGTTCTCTCCGGCGGCGAAATCGCCGCGCTGGCGCTGATCGATGCGGCGGTGCGGCGGCTGCCGGGAGCCCTGAACGACGCCGACTCGGCGCTCGAAGAGTCGTTCGCCGACGGCTTGCTCGACTGTCCGCACTACACGCGGCCGGAGGACTACCAGGGTATGCCGGTGCCCGAAGTGCTGTTGTCGGGCAACCATGAGAGAATACGGCGCTGGCGCCTGAAGCAGGCGCTGGGGCGGACTTGGCTGCGGCGCCCTGAATTGATCGCGGCGCGGCAGCTGAGTCCGGAAGAATCAAGCCTGCTGGAGGAATTCCGGCGGGAGTTGGAGCAGCAAAAAAAGCGCGCGCATCAGTATCCCTGCTCTGCGCGAACGGCCAAAGGCCATGACCAGAAGGAGTAGCAAACCATGAACCTGATACAGCAACTCGAGCAGGAAGAAATTGCCCGCTTGGACAAGACCATTCCCGACTTCGCCCCGGGCGACACCGTCGTCGTCCAGGTGAAGGTGAAGGAGGGCACCCGCGAGCGTAACCAGGCCTACGAGGGCGTGGTCATCGCCAAGCGGAACCGTGGCCTCAATTCCAGCTTCATCGTCCGCAAGATTTCCGCCGGCGAAGGCGTCGAGCGTACCTTTCAGAGCTACTCGCCGCTGATCGCCAGCATCGAGGTGAAGCGCCGCGGCGATGTCCGCCGCGCCAAGCTCTACTATCTGCGCGAGCGTTCCGGCAAGTCGGCGCGGATCAAGGAAAAGCTCGCCAGAAAGAAATCCTGAGCGCAGCTGCAATGAAAAAGGGGCCGGAAGGCCCCTTTTTCATGCGCGCCAGATGGGGGTGGGGTCACAGGCGCTTGTCACGCTCGATCAGGGCGTAGGCGGAGTGGTTGTGGATCGACTCGAAGTTTTCCGATTCGACCACGTAAGCGTCGATCCGCGGGTCGGCGTTGAGGATGCCGGCGACGTCGCGCACCATGTCCTCGACGAATTTGGGGTTGTCGTAGGCGCGCTCGGTGACGAACTTCTCGTCCGGGCGCTTCAGCAGACCGTACAGTTCGCAGGAGGCCTGGCCCTCGATCATCTGCACCAGATCCTCGATCCAGACGAAGGCGTTGGTGGTCGCGGTGACCGTGACGTGCGAACGCTGATTGTGGGCGCCGCGTTCTGAAATCTTTTTCGAGCAAGGGCACAGGCTGGTGACCGGCGCCACCACCTTGGTGGTCTGGCGGTACTCGCCGCCGGGCAATATTTCGCCGACGAATCTGACCTGATAGTCCATCAGGCTCTTCACCTTGGAAACCGGCGCTTCCTTGTTGATGAAATAGGGGAAGTCGATCTCGATCTGGCCGGTTTCAGCCTCCAGCAGGCGCACCATCTCCCTCAGCATGCTCTCGAAGTTCTCGACCGAAATCTCGCGCTCGTTGGCGTTCAGGATCTCCACGAAGCGCGACATGTGGGTGCCCTTGAAATTGTGCGGCAGGCCGACGTACATATTGAACACCGCGACGGTGTATTGCACGCCGCCGCTCCGATCGAGCACCTTCACCGGGTGACGGATGCTCTTGATGCCGACCTTGTTGATCGGCAGTTGCCGGGAATCGGGACTTCCTTGTACGTCTGCGATGGCCATAGGATCTCTGCTGTTCATGGGCTGCGCTCCTGGTGGAAAGGGGGACGCGTCGGGCGCGACACCACCGAATTCAGCGCATATTAACATTCCCGACTAAATCGCTCAAGTTTGCCAGTGCCGCCTTTACGCTGCCCGCAATTCCGGGCGCGTCGAGGCCGAGCTGCGCCAGAAGCTGCATCGAATCGCCCTGATCGATGAAGCGGTCGGGCAGTCCCAGGCGCAAGAGCGGCGTGACGAGGCCCTGTTGCGCCAGACTGCGCGCCACCTCCGAACCGGCGCCGCCGATCAGGGCGTTTTCCTCGATGCTCACCAGTAGATCGTGGGTGCTGGCCAGCTCGCGCACCAGATCGGCATCGAGCGGCTTGATGAAGCGCATGTTGGCGACGCTGGCATCGAGCTCCCCGGCAGCCTCAAGCGCCGGGGCCAGCATGCTGCCGAAGGCCAGCAGGGCGACGCGTTTGCCTCGCCGGCGCAGTTCGCCGCGGCCGATGGGCAGGCCGTCGAGCCCGGCTTCCAGGGCGACGCCCGGACCCGAGCCGCGCGGATAGCGCACCGCGCTGGGGCCTTCGTGGCGGAAGCCGGTGGTGAGCATCTTGCGGCATTCGTTCTCGTCCGCCGGCGCCATCACCAGCATGTTGGGGATGCAGGCGAGGTAGGACAGATCGAAGGCGCCGTTGTGGGTGGCACCGTCGGCGCCGACCAGGCCGCCGCGGTCGATGGCCAGCAGCACCGGCAGGTTCTGCAGGGCGATGTCGTGGATCAACTGGTCGTAGGCGCGCTGCAGGAAGGTCGAGTAGATCGCCACCACCGGTTTCATGCCTTCGCAGGCCAGGCCCGCGGCGAAGGAGAGGGCGTGCTGCTCGGCGATGCCGACGTCGTGATAGCGCCCCGGATATTCCTGGGCGAAGCGGACCAGTCCCGAGCCCTCGCGCATCGCCGGGGTGATGCCGACGAGACGCAGATCGGCCGCCGCCATGTCGCACAGCCAGTCGCCGAATATTTGCGTATAGGTGAGCTTGCCGGACTTGCCCGCCAGGATGCCGTCGGCGGTATCGAACTTCGAGACGCCGTGGTAGAGCACCGGATCGGCCTCGGCCAGCTTGTAGCCCTGGCCCTTCTTGGTGATGACGTGGAGGAACTGCGGCCCTTTCAGCGCCTTCAGGTTCTGCAATGTCGGGATCAAGGAAGACAGGTCGTGGCCGTCGATCGGGCCGATGTAATTGAAGCCGAGCTCCTCGAACAGGGTGCCGGGGGTGAGCATGCCCTTCACGTGCTCCTCGGCGCGCTTGGCGAATTCCAGCACCGTGGGCAGCGAGGAGAGCACCTTCTCGCCGGCGCGGCGGGCGGCGTTGAAGGTGCGGCCGGAAAACAGTCGCGCCAGATATCGGTTGAGAGCGCCCACCGGCGGCGAGATCGACATGTCGTTGTCGTTCAGGATCACCAGCAGGTTGGCATCGACGACGCCGGCGTTGTTGAGCGCTTCGAAGGCCATGCCTGCGGACATCGCCCCGTCGCCGATGATCGCCACGACGTTGCGCGCCTCGCCCTTGTCGCGCGCGGCCACGGCCATGCCCAGTGCCGCCGAGATCGAGGTCGAGGAATGGCCGACGCCGAAGGTGTCGTACTCGCTCTCGCTGCGCCGGGGAAAGCCGGAAATGCCGCCTTGCATGCGCAATTTGGCCATGCCGGCGCGGCGCCCGGTGAGCACCTTGTGGGCATAGGTCTGGTGGCCGACATCCCAGACCAGGCGGTCATGGGGCGTGTCGAAGACGTAGTGCAGCGCGATGGTGAGCTCGATGGTGCCGAGATTCGAGGACAGGTGGCCGCCGGTTTTGGCCACCGATTCGATCAGGAACGAACGCAATTCGACGGCGAGCTGGGCCAGGTCGTCGCGCGCGAGCTGGCGCAGCGCAACAGGTGAATTGATGGTGTCGAGCAGCGGCGTGGCGGGCATGAGGTCGGTCAGAAGCTGCGGCGGACGATGAAATCGGTGAGCTCGTGCAGGCGCCGCGCCGTCGCGCCGAAGGGTGCGAGGGCGTCGTGGGCCGCGGCGCACAGTTCGGCGGCGGTCTCCTTGGCGCGGGTGAGACCCAGAAGGCTGACGTAGGTGGGCTTGTTCCGGGCGGCGTCCTTGCCGGCGGTCTTGCCCAGCGTCGCGGTCGTTGCTTCGGCGTCGAGAATGTCGTCGATCACCTGGAAGAGCAGGCCGGAAAATTTGGCGTAGCGGTCGAGTCCCGCGAGCGACGCCTCGGGCATGGGCGCGCCGCAATGGGCGCCGAGCAGGCAGGCGGCGCGGATCAAGGCGCCGGTCTTGTGGATGTGCATGAATTCCAGTTCTTCCAGCGTCAGCGTCCGGCCCACCGCGGCGAGGTCGATCGCCTGGCCGCCGGCCATGCCGCGCGAACCCGCCGCCCGGGCGAGGCTGGCGATCATGGCCAGCTGGCGTCTGGGGTCGTCGGCGAGCTGATGTTCGGCGAGCAACTGGAAAGCAAGCGCCTGCAGCGCGTCGCCGACCAGGAGCGCGGTGGCCTGGTCGAATTCGACGTGACAGGTCGGCTTGCCTCGGCGCAGGACGTCGTCGTCCATGCAGGGCAAGTCGTCATGCACCAGGGAGTAGATGTGGATCAGCTCGACCGCGGCGGCGGCGACGTCGAGCCGATCGGTCTGGGCGCCGCAAAGCTCGCCGGCGGCGTGGCAGAGCAGGGGGCGAACGCGCTTGCCACCGCCCAGCGCGGCGTAGCGCATCGCCTGGTGCAGGCGTTGCGGAGCGGTGGCGGGGAGCCGTTGGTCGAGGCCGGCCTCGGTGCGCTGCTGGATCGATTCCATCCAGGCGGCGAAATCCATCGGGCTACTCCTGCGCAGCCGGATTGCCGGCCGGGAAGTCAGCCAGCTGTCCGGCTTCGAGGATCTGCAACTTCTGCTCGGCAGCGCCGAGAGCCGCCTGGCAATGCTTGAGCAAAGCCGTCCCGCGTTCAAAGGCGGCGAGCGATTGTTCGAGCGGCAATTGCCCTGCCTCCATCTCCCGGACGATCGCCTCCAACTCGGCGAGAGCGGCTTCAAACGAAACCGGCGGGTGACTGGTTTTGCCCATGGTTTGATCGGGGGTGCGCGGCAGGGTGATGGATGACGCTGAAAGACATGGAGCAAAGTAACTTATCGTGACGGCCGAGGTCAAATCTGCCTGTCCGGCGGCCCTCGTCAGAATGGGTAGATTATACTTATAGGTTTTCCGGTTTCCGATTTTTTTATGGCTTGGGCGTTATGAGCAACAAAGTTTACCGTGCGACGGTTGCGGCGCGCCGAGCATCGGCGGCTTCGCAATTGCCGGTGTCCTGGTATTTCGACGAGAAGCTGTTCGAGCTGGAGAAACGGTTGCTGTTCGCGCAGGGTCCGGGTTATGTCGGTCACGAGTTGATGGTGCCCGAGACGCTCGATTATCGCAGTCTGGAATGGCTCGATCATGCCAAATTGCTGGTGCGCCAAGAGGACGGTATCGACCTGTTGTCCAACGTCTGCCGCCATCGCCAGGCTATCATGCTGCAGGGCTCGGGCAAAGTCAGGAATATCGTCTGTCCGATTCACCGCTGGACCTATGACGGCAGCGGCCGCTTGCTCGGCGCGCCGCACTTTCCTGACAATCCCTGCCTCAATCTCGACCGCCAGCGCCTGGAAAACTGGAACGGTCTGCTGTTTCGCGGACCGCGTCGGGCGCAAAACGATCTTGCCGGCTTGTCGGTCGCCGACGAATTCGGCTTTTCCGGTTACAAGCTGGACCGGGTCGAGCTGCATTCCTGCAATTACAACTGGAAGACCTTCATCGAGGTCTACCTCGAGGATTACCACGTCGTTCCCTATCACCCGGGGCTGGGCAAGTTCGTCGACTGCGACGAACTGAGCTGGCAGTTCGGCCAGTGGTACTCGGTGCAGCGCGTCGGCATTTCCTCGCTCGCAAAGTCCGGCTCCAAGGCTTACGAGCGCTGGCAGCGAGCGGTGCTCGATTCTTATCGGGGTGAGCGCCCGAAGAACGGCGCATTGTGGCTCACCTATTATCCGAACATCATGGTCGAGTGGTATCCGCACGTGCTGGTGGTGTCGACGTTGATCCCGCAGGCGGTGGACAAGACGCTGAACGTGGTCGAGTTCTACTATCCCGAGGATATCGCGCTGTTCGAGCGCGAATTCATCGAGGCCGAGCAGGCCGCCTACATGGAGACTGCGATCGAGGACGACGACATCGCCGAGCGCATGGACCGCGGCCGCCTTGCCCTGCTGCGCGAGGGGTTGAGCCAGGCCGGCCCCTACCAGTCGCCGCTGGAAGACGGCATGCAGCACTTCCACGAGTTCTACCGGCGCATCATCGGCCCCCATATCGATAGCGATGAGTGATGGCGGGTAAGACGCTTCCTCTTCCCGACTGATCGCTGACCCTCAGTTATGCAATCCCTCTGGATGGTCGTCGCGGGCCTGCTGTTCGCCTGCATGGGTGTCTGCGTCAAGCTCGGCAGTGCGCAGTTTTCTGCCGCCGAACTGGTGTTCTACCGTGGCTTCGTCGCCCTGCTGCTGATGCTCGCCTACGTGCGTTTTGCCGGGCTCTCCCTGCGCACGCCGCATTGGCGCGTGCATCTGCTCCGCGGCGGTTCGGGCTTCATCTCGCTGCTCATGTATTTCTACGCCATCAGCGCGATCCCGCTGGCCACCGCGGTGACCCTGAACTACACTTCGCCGCTGTTTCTGGCGCTGCTGCTCGCCTTCTGGCGGCGCCAGCGGGTGCGGCCGTTGCTGTTTGCCGCGGTCGTTGCAGGTTTCGTCGGTGTGGCTCTGCTCTTGCAACCATCCCTCCACTCCGAAGAAATCGCCGGCGGCCTGTTCGGACTGGCTTCGGGCATC
>JAJZPJ010000003.1:0-8969 GCA_021811225.1 Pseudomonadota bacterium | reverse complement strand
ATCGCCTGTCGCCGACGGCCTGGATCGGCATCGGTCTGATCGTCGCCAGCGGCATGCTGACCAGCGCTCTGTCGCGGGCGGCCCCGGCCGAGCAGGATTGAGCTATATTCGCGACAGCCCGCCCTACGAGGATTTCCCATGATCGTCACCGACCATCACGATAAGCTGCTCACCGTCGCCGTCTTCGGCGAATTCACGCTCGCCGATTTTCAGGAGTTCGAGGACATGGTGCGCGACATGACACCGTCCGAGGCTGCCCTCAAGCTGTTCTTCGACCTGCGCCAGATGGCCGACTTCACGGTCGACGTGGCCTGGGAGGAAATCAAATTCTCGCGCCAGCATCCCCATGATTTCGGCCGTATCGCGGTACTTACCGACAGCCAGTGGGTGACCTGGAGCACGTGGCTGACCAAGATCTTCGTCGATGCCGAACTGAACGTTTTCACCGACGAGGCGGAGGCGCGCGCTTGGCTGGAAGCAGGCCAATGAGCGCGCTTCTGCTCGGCGCGGCAGAAGTCGCGGCGCATCTTGCCGACCCGAACTGGCGGATCTTCGATTGCCGCCACGACCTCCGCCAGACCGAGTACGGGCTTACCGCCTACCGCAACGGCCATATTCCCGGCGCGCGGTATCTTCATCTCGACCGCGATCTCTCGGGTCCCGTCGATGGCCGGCACGGCCGCCATCCGCTGCCCGACCCCGCCGTCTTTGCAGAGAAGATGTCGCAATGCGGAGTGTCCGCGGCGACGCAGGTGGTCGTCTACGACAACGAGGGCGGTATCTTCGCCTCCCGCCTATGGTGGCTGCTGCGCTGGCTCGGTCACGAGCGCGTCGCGCTCTTGGACGGCGGCCTGGCCGGTTGGAAGCGGGCGAAATTGCCGCTCGAAGCGCAGGTGCCAGAGCTGGCGCCTGCGCAGTTCCGTGTCCGATCCGGGATAGACGGCCCGATCGATGCCGATTACGTGGCGGCGCATCTGGGTTCGCGTGAAATGCTCCTGGTCGATGCCCGCAGCCCGGAACGCTTCCGTGGCGAGAACGAGACTCTCGATCCGGTCGGCGGCCATATTCCAGGTGCCGTCAATCGCTTCTATTTCGACAACCTCGACGACGACGGCTGCTTTTTCAAGCCGGCCGCAGAACTCGTCACCGAGTTCGAGTTGCTCCTGGACGGGCGGAGTCCCGCGCAGGTCGTTCAGCAGTGCGGCTCCGGCGTTACTGCCTGCCACAATCTGCTGGCGATGGAAATCGCCGGGTTTTCCGGCTCGCGGCTCTATGCCGGTTCTTGGAGCGAGTGGTGCTCAGACCCGTCGCGACCGGTGGCGACGGGCGCCTAGCAAAAGCCCCTGCCGAGCGTACGGGAAACCGTCAGCCGCTCACCCCGTAGAACTGACCGCCCATCGCCTGATCCTGTGGTCGCCAGGCATGTCCGCTATCATGACATTGGAATATTCCGGTCATGATCGCCATGCCTGACTCAATAACGCCGCTTCCGTGCTCAAGCCGCAGGCACAGGGGCTTCACCCTGATCGAATTGATGGTCGTGGTGGCGGTCGTCGCCGTGTTGACGATGATTGCCTATCCCTCGTACCAGAACTACGTCGTACGCGCCAACCGCTCCCAGGCACAGCAGTTCCTGATGGACATCGCCCAACGGGAGGAACAATTCCGTCTCGATCAGGGGCAATACACGGCCGATTTCGGCGATTTGCGCATGACCGTCCCGGCCCCGGTTGCGAATTACTACGATACGCCGGCGTTCTACAAGACCGATGCGAGGCCGTTCTTCGTTGCCGCCCTCACGCCGCTCGGCAGTGCGGCGCAAAAGGACGACGGCCGCGTGTTCATCAACAGCCGCGGTGAACACTGGCGCGACACGGACAGCACCTGCGCGCTCGCGGATTGCGTCTATTCCAGCGCCAGCGCGATCCCCTGGTGACCGCGCCATGCCAGCCCGTCCGCGGATTCATGGGGTTGCCACCCGGCGCCGTGGGTTCACGCTGGTCGAACTGATGGTGACGCTGACGGTCGCGGCGATACTGCTGACCATCGCTATCCCTCCGATGCAGGATCTGGTCGCCACTCAGCGGGTGCGCGCCGCGGCTTCAGAACTCATGAGCGCGCTCAGTTATGCCCGCGTCGATGCCATCAGCAATGGGCGACGGGTGGCGGTAGCGCCGCTGGACCAGAGTAGCGACGTCTGGGGCGGCGGTTGGCGCGTGGTCGTCTGCGTCGCCCCGACTCACGCCGAGATTTGCCCCAATATCGCCGAATGCACCGATCCCGCGGATGGCGCGGCGACGCCGGACGCCTGTCCGGAAGAACTGCTGCGCCATCAGGCGCTCGGCGGCAACGTCAAGGTTTGCGCCCGCCTGAATCCGGCCGTCGCCGCAGTCGCCATGCCGGCGATCGTATTCGGACCCGATGGCCGGGTGTCGGCCAATCTACCGGGCGCGCCCTTGGGCATCAACGCCTTCATGGTCAGCGACGACATGGGCGGCGGTGCGCCGGGCAGAGAAAAGATGCGCACCCTGGAGTTCGCGGCGGCCGGAAGGGTCAGCCTGTACCAGGTGAGTTCGGCGCAAGGCGGCGTAGCGTGCCCATGAGCCGGAGCGGGCAGCGACGAATTTCTTCGGGACTCACCCTGATCGAGGTGATGGTGACCCTGGTCATCCTGCTGCTCGGCCTGCTCGGCTTGTCGGGTCTGATCGTCAAGGCCCAACACCTGTCCTACGAGGCTTACGAACGCCAGCAGGCGCTGGCGCTTGCCACCGACCTGGCCGAGCGTATGCGCGCCAACCAGTCCGCCAATGCCACGACACCCTCGAACAGCGCCATTGCAGCCATCTACGCCGCCAAGGCACCAGTCGACTTGCCGCTCGGCGACCCGCAGCGTGCGTCGATGTGGAGTCAGCTGCAGGACCACTCGATCACCGACTGCGCAGGGGGGGCGGCATGCACGCCGACGGAACTGGCGAACTATGATCTTGCAGCCTGGGAGGGGTTGTTGCTCGGCGCCGACAAGACCAACGCTTCGAATCTTCGGGTCGGTAGCATCAGCAATGTCCGCGGTTGCGTCGAAGGGCCGGTGGCCTCGATGGCGCCGGGCGTGACCGCGCCCGCCTACACCTACCGCATTACCGTTGCCTGGCAGGGGGATCAGGCGGTGCCGAGCGTTGCTGGCAACACCAAGGATCTGCGCAAGCTCAGCACCTGCGCCAAGGGCTTGTACCTGACCATGGCGAACAGTCCCGATGTCGCGGACGAGTACCGGCGCCTGGTGACGCTCTACATCTTCATCGCTCAGCCGGCATGAACCCGCGCAGCCGCCGTCGCAAGTTGTCGCCGTTGACTTGCCAACAAGGCGTGACGCTGATCGAGCTGATGGTCTCGATCGCCATCGGCCTGCTGCTGCTGACCGGGTTGACCGTGCTCTTCGCCAATACCGCGACGAGCTTCAGAGTGCAAGATGCGTTCGCCCGGCTGCAGGAAAACGGCACCGCGGCGCTGCGCTACCTGTCCGACGACATCCGTATGGCCGGCTTCTACGGCCAGGCCACCTCCGCGGCCAGCGTCAAGCTGGATAATCTGCCCAGCATTGCGGCAAGCGATGATTGCGGCGCCGAGGTGGCGGGACCTCCCGCCCGCCCGTTTGCGCTGGATCTCACCGTGCCCATCGAAGTGCACGACGGATTGACGCCGATTACGGCGAACGCCACGTTTCCTTGCATCGCTGCCGCCAACTTTTCTGCGGATAGTCCGGTCATCGTTCTGCGCGGAGCCACCGGTCACGTCATCGATCAGCCCGACGGAGCCGGCAATCTGAGTGCGGCCCTGGCGGCCCAGCCCAATTTTGCCAGCACGATCTACGTTCAGTCTTCACCGACCCAGGATCCCAACACCATCGTGTTCCGCGGTGACGCCTATGCCGCGCTGCGCGGCGGCAGCCTGGGCAACATCAGGGTACGGATGAACAACCAGGACGCGCCGATTTTCGAGTACCAGACCCACGTGTATTACCTCCGTCCGTGCAGTCGACCGACCGGCGGTTCGGCCGCAAAACTGCAATGCCGCGCCGATGACGACGGCGGCCGGCCCATCCCCACCCTGGTGCGCCAGGAACTCTCCAGCACCGCCGCAAGCGTGCAGATGCAGGAAGTTTCCCTGGTCGAGGGCGTCGAGCGCCTGAATCTCGCTTATGGCCTTGACGACAACGGCGATGGCATCCCGGATCGATACGCCGAGGCCCCGAGCGTCTCGGAGTGGCCCCAGGCCATCTCCGTGCGAATCACGGTACTGGTGCGCAGCGTCGATCCCGTCACGGGACAGAACGATGCCGGCAAAACCTACGATCTCGGTGGCGGCATGATCTATTCCTGCGCCGGTTCGGAGTGTTCCTATCTGCGTCAGGTGTATTCGCAGACGGTGCAGTTGCGCAACTGCGCGGCCCGCCGCTCCACCGGAGGAAAGCAATGCTGACCCCATCATCCCGCGAGCACGGCATTGCCCTGGTGGTCGGCCTGATCATGCTCACCGTGCTGACCCTCCTGGTCGTGGCCGCGATCAAGATCGGTATCCTCGAACTGAAAATCGGCGGCGTCAGCCATCTCGCGGCGCAGAATTTCGCCAATGCCGAACTGGCGATCGCCGAGTTTCTGGACAGCAATGTCGGCAGCTTGCAGCCAGGCTGCACCGCCGCCGACCTCAATGGTGCCAACAAGGACATGAGCTGCTTTTTCCCGCCGGTCTCCGCCCTCCACCCCGCAGGCACGCCGGGTAACGTCAGCATCAACGGCAACCCGGGTAACTATAGCGCCAGTCTGGCCTTGCAAAACGGCACCGCGACCGTCACCGCGAGCGAAATCGGCTGTGGCGCCGATGCCGGCGTCGGCTCAGGCAATCAGGTTCCGGGAGCCGGCATCCTGAGCTGGGACGCCATCGAATTCGACATTCGCGCCCAGTCGGAAGGCTCGATTTCCGGCCTAGCGCTGGTGCATCAGGGCGTCAGGAAAAAGCTCACCGCCGGCGGTTGCGGCGGCGGATAACGCAGTCCGGAGAGAGAGGGACACGATGAATGCCGAACCCGTCAGGCGCTGGTTCGCCTGGATACTGATCGTCGCCATGAGCAATCCGGCTTGGGCGCTGGACACCGACATCTACCGCGCCATCGTCGCCGGTTCCTCCGCCGCGGAGCCCAACGTCCTGCTGATTCTCGACACCTCGGACTCGATGAATCTGCCGGAAGGCTGGCGGGAGTACCCGGGGGCCTACGATTCGCACGTCGAGTATCTGTGGAACGATATCGACATCATCAGCAATACAGAGGTCCCTTTCGAGGTGCCTTACGGGCAGGGCGGCAAGATTTCCGATGGCAATGGCTATATCGATGCCCTCCATAACCCCGCCGGCGTACTGCCGGCAGCGACCACGCCCTTGGGTTTCTGGGGCGGCACCAGCGTCGAGGAAAGAAAGCAGATTTGGATTGCCGCGCGCGACTATGCCAATGCCACAGAGCCTGGCGATCCGGGTCCGCGTTCCACCTATCGCAACTACAGCGAACACAACGTTCTTTTCTGGCTGCCGGCGGGCACCGCCGAGAGCGATCCGCGCCTCTATGCGAACGCCTTCAACCAGTTCTATGGTGCCGATGCGCTGAACAGCTTCGGCGGCACCCTCGACCCGGTCACCCATCACCTCAAGCGCGGCGGCATCGATTTCGGCGCGCCCCCCGCCAAGTACTACGGACAGAACAATCAGTGTCAATCATCCTTGGACAAGCTGACGCCCTCGACGGTTTTTGCGCCGAGCAGCCTGCCGCAGAACGAGGGCCGGTACTTGGGTCAACAATGGCAGCGCTATGAGCGCTATCTGAATCTCGACGCTTCCCGCTCTTCAAGTTATCCGGGCAGCAATAATGCAAGCATCTGGTGGTCCCATTACGACGGCTACCTCAACGCCGACCGCGACGCCGACGCCTTTGCGGTTGACGCGAGCCTGCCCCTGCCCATCCTCTACCGGGATCAAGGCAATGATGAGGACGAGGCTTCCTATGCCGGCTGGACAGATCTCAAACCGGACTGGGGGGGCTTCAACTTCGCCGGCAAGCTGTTCAATATCCCCAGTCCCGACATCACCCGGCAACTGCTGGGCATCTATGGCAGAGACGCGAGAGGCATCGCCAGCCTCAACGATGCGCGCATCCGCGGCTACCAGAAATTTCGCGTGCCCGGCTATTACGATGCTTCGAATGCCGTTTCCATCGGCGGCGCGACCGTCACCAAGACGCGCAACTGCAGCTGGTCCGGCCCGATCGGCGACGGGCCGGACGCCATCAACCAGACCTTTTCCTTCGGCGGCAGCTGCCGTGATTCCGGCGTTACCTGTGACGGTACCAACGTTCAGTGCGGCAATAGGATGGCCGAGCCGCCTGCCTGCGCCCAGACAGTGGCCGGACCCTACTACACGCAGGATTTCAGCAACTGCCACTGGAGCGGCCGAAGTCGGCTCGACACCGCAATCTACAGCGGTTGCAGCTGGTCCGCGGATCGCGCCACGGTGTCCGTCGGCGGCGAAGGAGCGAGCGCCGTCTATTTCGTCGGCGGCGTGTGCACCGGCACCTGCATCGGCCCGGACTGCTCCGATCCGAATGCCACCAGCGCCGATTATTGCGTCAACTCCACCAATCCAGAGCAGACATTCGGTGCAACGACTTATCGCAACGTGCTGATCAGCGATGGCAGCAATAGCCTTAGTTCTGGTTGCAGCAACAGGCCCAACGGCACTACCTACTACTACGGCGGCAGCTGTGTCGGAGACATCCGTGTGCCGCCGGGCGGCTCCGGCGCCGCCACCAATGTTGCCACCGCCTGCGACAAGTCGGTGACCGATGCGAACCTGCAGGTCGGCAACCAGAGCCTCGCCGACGTGCGCACCGACAGCGTCACCGCGGGCTGCAGCGACAAGCCCGATACCTGGCAGAACTGCAGCGATCGTCATGCCTCGGGCTGCCCCTACCTCAGTTGCGCGAGTCGTACCAGCAGTCAGAACGTCGGCGGCGAAATTTACCAGGCGGCCAATCGGGTCGCCGACCCGGAGATGACCATGGTCCACGACTGCCTCGCCGATGAAGGCAATAATGGCCCGTTCATGACCAAAAGGCGACGCGACTTCGGCGCTGACGGCAGTCCTTACGATGGGCGCTACAACGGCGCCGCCGGCGACACCCGCGCGGACCGTAGCCTGATGTACGACACCGACGCCGCGCTACGTATCGCGAATGCGCCGGCCTACGACATCTACTCGAGCAACTACCTCAACTGGAAGTACGGCCCGAAATCCCACGGCAATCCGATCGGGCGCAAGACCCGGTTGCAGACCGCCAAGGATGCGCTGACCCAACTGGTGCAAAACAAGGACGGGGTGCGCTTCGGTCTGATGGTGTTCAACCGCATGGACAACACCTACAGCACCGAGGGCGGCAACATCGTCTATGCCATCGCCCGCATGGGCACCAACAATCCCGCCGACATCGCTGCCATGGGCGCCGCCGCCAGGGCCGAGAACGATACCGCGCTGGCCAACCGACAGGTCCTGATCGGCAAGATCAACGGTCTGGTCGCCACCGCGCAGACGCCGCTGACCGAGTCGCTCTTCGAGGCCTACCGCTACTTCAAGGGCGGCGCACCGGACTTCGGGCGTTTGACCACCACTGCCCTGGACGGCGCCAAGGCGGCCTCGGGTTGCGATCGCAGAGCCTTCGAGACGCCAGGCGACGGCTCGGACGGCAGCGACTGCCTGGGCAACGCCGGCCATGCCGGCGCATCGGGCAATTACCATTCGCCGATGCTCGATCTGCTCGGCAGCGACGGGCAGCCCGCGCTCTGCCAGAAGAATTTCACCCTGCTGGTCACCGATGGCGGGCCCGAGAACGACTGGTCCGCCAACGATCAGATCAAGGCGCTCTCCTACCAGAAGTCGCCGACCGAGATCGTTTCTCCGCGCACCGACATCAATACCCCGAGAGCCTCGCCCGCCACCCCCTACGATCAATTCAGCCCCGATGGCGCCACCCCTTACGGACCGGCGGACAAGGGCTCGTCCGATCACGACGGCGGCTACGTCTGGCTGGACGAATTGTCCTATTTCATGGGCAACGCCGATGTCTCGCCCGACAGCATCTCGGGCAGTCAGCCGGTCTACACTTACGCCATAGGCTTTGCCGGCGCCAGCGCGCCGGTGTTGCAAAACGCGGCATCGTCGCGGGCCGGAGGCGAATATTTCTCCGCCGACAACTCCGGGCAGCTTCCCGCGGAATTGAGCGGTGCCGTCGATGCCATGGTTTCCTGGACGCCGGTCTCAGGCGGCGGCACGGTGGTCCCGATCTCGGCGTTGAACCGGGCGGAGAACTCGCGCGACGTCTATCTCGGTTTCTTCGGCCCATCCAACAACAGCCAGTGGGACGGCACCCTGAAGCGCTACGAACTGTCCGACGTCACCGCTGCCGGCGCTGCCGGCTATTGCGGCAGGCAGCCGGTCGCGGGCAAAGACCAGGGCGAGCCGATCGGGCTTTGCCTGACCGGCCAGACTGCGCTGACCAATGGGCTGGGCGAGACGGTGTGGAACATCGAGTACATCGACAAGACTCCGGTGGGCGGGGAATACGCCAGCAAGATCAACGATGCCGCCGTCAGTCAATGGATACCCAGCGCCGTGCCCGATGGCGGCAGCGCGCGCCGGGGCGGCAGCGGCCAGATCCTGCTCTCCGGTGCTGCACCGGTTACCAATCCGGCGGCGCGCAAGCTCTATACCTTCATCGCCGGCATCTCCGGCGACGTCTCGCTGAACAGCAACCCCGTAGCCGAGGGCAATGCACTGCTCACCAAGGCCCGGTTGGGCAATGCCGGCATGAGCGATGCGCAGCGCGCCACGCTGCTCAACTTCGCCCGCGGCGGCAATCCCAACAACGCCGCCTG
>JAJZPJ010000138.1 GCA_021811225.1 Pseudomonadota bacterium | reverse complement strand
CGCTCCAGCTGATCGAGCAACTGCGCCAGTTCGACGTGGGCCAGACGCATCGACCGCACCGACAAGGACGCCTCCAGATAGCTCTGCGCCTTGCCCCACAGCCGCTGCTGCCGGCACAGCCGGCCCAGCGCCAAGAGCAGTTGCGCGTCGCGCGGCTGGCGCTTGAGCCAGGCTTCGGCGCGGGCGATGCGGCCCAATATGTCGCCGCCCTGGCATTCGGCATAGACCGCGGCGAGCTCGGAATCCCATTCCTGATCGAGCGCCTCCTCGACGATGCGCTGCGCGGCCGGACAATCGCCGGTCGCGATCAACAGTCTGGCGGCATCCAGGGACAGGCTCGAAGACTTGCGTTCCGACGCCGGAATGCCGCGCCAGTAGGCGTTGATCGCGGCGGCGTCGGTGGCTAGCGCGCGCAAGTTCTCCCGGTGTGCGCGCAGCTTCAGCGGCGTGGCCTGTTCCGCGGAGAGCGCGCGGCTCTTCTCGAGCAGCCGGATCAGGCGCAGCACCTCGCGCCAATCGCCCAGCGCCCGCTGGGCCTTCAGGGCGAGGCGCAGCGCCGCGATGTGGCGCAAGCCGCCGGCCGCGAGCTGGTCGAGCGCCGCCTGAGCCTCCTGATGGCGACGCGCGTCGAGAAACAGCTGGGCCTCGGTCATCAGGCGCGCGTTGCGGCTCTCGGTATCATGGACGGCGGCGCGCGCGAGCCATTCCGCCTCTCGTTCCTCCTCGTGCATGGCGTGGGCGCAACGCGCCGCCACCAGCGCCGACAGTCCCGGCGCATAGCCGGCGTCGTGGGCGAGCCCGGCGCTCTTCAGCGCATGACCGTAGCGCCCCTCGAAAAAGTAGCGCAGCGCATCGGCAAATGCGCGCTCGGCCTGCTCGTGCCGGCGTCTGGCGCGGTAGGCGCGCACCGCCTGCGGCAGCGCCAGGGTATAGGCGACGGCGCGCAGCGCCAGATAGAGCAGCAAGAAGCCCGCGATCTCGATCAGGATCAGCAGATTCAGCGACAGCTCGGCGCGCCAGGGCGGCAGCACCAGCAGCACGTAGCCGTCGTTGTAGCGCGCCGCCAGCGCCAGGCCGACGGCCAGCGCCGCCAGCGTGAGCAGCCAGAGCAGCAGGCGCACTAGCGACCGCCCCGTCCGGCCGGACGCGCCTCACCCCTGCCCTCGGGGCGGGGAATGGGGACGCCCCTCTCCCGCGCCAGCTTGAAGTCGCGCAAGCGCGTCAGGGTATCGTTGAGGTTCGGCAGCTCGACGTTGAGGTCGGCGGCGGCGAGCGTGTTCAAGGTGGCGACGGCGGTCTGCACGGGCCTGGCGCGCTGGTCGAAATAGCGGATCAGCCAGTCGCGCGCCTGCTGCAAATCGCCGCGAAAGCCGGGGCCGTCGCGCTGCAGCAATGCCAGGCGGGCATCGACCAGCCTCAGCTTGAGATTCTCGCGCAGGAAAAAACTCTGGGAGGGCGAGAGCAGAACCGGGTCGGTTTGGTCGATGCGCTCGACGCGGATCAGGCGCTCGATTTCCGACCACAGCTCGTGCCCGAGTTCGGCCCATAGACCGCTCTTGGCCGCGACCGGTCCGGCGGCCGCAGCCGGCCGATTGCGCTGCTCGAAGGCGAGCGGCAGGCCGTCGATGGTGCCGATCACGCGCTCCAGCTTGAGCGCGATGCCCGGCACGTCGGCCCGGGGCAGCGCCTTCAAGCGGGCGATGTCACGGTCGATGAGCTTGCGCAGCGGCAGGAACTGCACGCGCCCGGTCCCCGCCAGGCGCTGATCGGCGCTGGTGAGCGCGATCAGCGCCGCCTCGACGTTGCCGGCGAGCTGCAGTTGCTGGGCGGCGATCGCCACGGTCTGCTCGACCTCGGCGAGCAGCCGCTCGTCGCGGCCCGTGGACAGTTCCTGGTACATGGCGTCGAGCGTCACTTGCTGGCCTTGCGCCTCGGCCAGCCTGGCGTCGAGCGCGCCGACCTTGATGGTGAGCGACTGCAGCGCCTGCTGGTTCTGCCGGGCCAGCGCCCGCCCCGCCTGCGCCGCGGCGTCGTTCTCGGCCAGGCGCTGGGCCAGTTGCTGCTGCAATTCGGACAAGCGCACCCGCGTCTCCAGCCACTGCCAGCCGAGCAGCAGCAGGCTCGCCACGGCGATCAACACCGCCGGCCGCGCGGCCGAGTCGAGCGCGCGCCGCCAAGCCGCCTTCGGACGGGGTGTCGGCTGGGTCAGGGCGGAGTTATCAGCGTCCATGTTCCGTTTTGGCAAAGTGGGCAATCAGTCCGGCCAGCAGGCCCTCGTCGCCCGGCCCGGTGGTCAGCACCGAGATGAGGCCGAGTTCCGCCGCCGCCTCGGCGATGCGCGCATGCGGCACCAGCAAGGGCGTGGTTCTGAGCCGGGTCTGGCCCAGGCTGCCGACCATCTCGAAGAGGTTCCGCAGGCCCTCGCTGCTGGTCGCGGTGATCGCATCGAGCTCGCCGTGCGCCCACAACTTCAACAGCGGCGCGGCGTCTTGCCCGGGCTTGCCGCGGCGATAGCATTCGACGTATTCGACCGTCGCGCCGCGCGCCGTGAGCGTCTCGCCGAGCAGCTCGCGACCGCCGTCGCCGCGGAAGATGACCACCCGCCGCCCCGCGACCTGACGCATCTCGGGCAGCGCCAGGAGCGCCTCGGAGTCGAAGCGGCCGACGGGGGCGATGACCCCGGTCAGGCCGAAACGGGCGAGTTCGCGCTCGCTGCTCTTGCCCATCGCCGCCACGCGCGTATTCGCCGGCCAGGGGCGCTGCGCGGTGATCGCGGCGAGCGCGCGGGTGACGGCATTGGGACTGATGAAAATCGCCAGGTCGAAGTTCTCGATGCGCGCGGCGACGGCGGCGAGCGGGGCGGCATCCTCGACGTCGTGGATCGCCAGGACCGGGAACAGCACCGCGACGCCGCCCTCGCGCTCGATCGCATCGGCCAGGTGACCGGCCTGCCCGGCCGGGCGCGTGACCACGATGCGGCGACCCGCGAGCGGGCGCGAGTCCGATTTCTGCGTCAGCGCCGCACCGTCCATGGCGCCTATCCGCCCAGGCTCGCGAGGATTTCGTCGGCACCGCGCGCGCGCAGCAGGCCGGCCAGTTCCAGACCGAGAGCCTCGGGATCGGCGAGCGCGCCCTCGAGCTCGGCGCGGATGATGCGCGTGCCGTCGGGCATGGCGACGAAGCCGCGCAGCCAGAGATTCCCGCCCCGGATCACCGCATAGGTGCCGAGCGGCACCTCGCAACTGCCGCCCAGCGCGCGCGAGGCGGCGCGCTCGGCGCGCACGCAGGCGGCGGTGGCAGGATCATTGAGCGGTGCCAGCCAGGCCGCCAGATCGGCCCGGCCGGCGAGCGCCTCGAAGCCGAGCGCGCCCTGGCCGGCCGATGGCAGCGACAGCTCCGCCGGCAGCAGCGCGCGGATGCGCTCGCCCAGTCCGAGCCGGGTCAGGCCCGCCGCCGCGAGAATGATGGCGTCGTACTCGCCGGCGTCGAGCTTCCTCAAGCGCGTGTCGAGATTGCCGCGCAGGCTGGTCACCTTGAGTTCCGGATGGTCGGCGCGCAGTTGCGCCTCGCGGCGCTGGCTGGAGGTGCCGATCACGGCGCCGGGCGGAAGCTCGGCGAGGCTCGAATACTTGTTCGAGACCAGCGCATCGAACGGCACCTCGCGCGGACCGATGGCGACCAGCGCGAACTCGGGTGCCAGCACCATCGGCACGTCCTTCATCGAATGCACGGCGATGTCGGCGCGGCCGTCTTGCAAGGCGGCCTCCAGTTCCTTGACGAACAGGCCCTTGCCGCCGACCTTGGCCAGCGGCCGATCGAGAATCTGGTCGCCGCGCGTGGTCATGCCGAGCAGTTCGACGCGGCACCCTGGGTATAATCGCCGCAGCAGATCTCGCGCGTGTTCCGCCTGCCACAGCGCGAGGCGCGACTCGCGCGTGGCGATGACGATGCGCTCGGGGACAGAGGACACGGGGGACGGATGCGGCGCGGGGTTTTGGGCTGAATGCATGTTCACTGTGCAGGATTGCCGGAAAATGGAGAGGCCATGAGGCTGTTGTCGATTCTATCATGCATCGCGTTGCGGCCCGCCCGGGGAGGGGCGCGCAGACAATGAACGCGCCGACGGAAGACAAGGATCTGCCGCTGCGCGAGGACATCCGCCTGCTCGGACGTCTGCTCGGCGACACGCTGCGCGCGCAGGAGGGCGACGCCGCCTTCGATATCGTCGAGGGCATCCGCCAGAGCGCGATCCGCTTTCGTCGCGACCAGGACGCCGATGCCCGACGGGAACTGGAAGCCGCACTCGACGATCTCTCCAGCGACCAGAGCATCCAGGTGGTGCGCGCCTTCAGCTACTTCTCGCATCTGGCCAACATCGCCGAGGACCAGCACCACATCCGCCGCTCGCGCGCCCATCGCATCGCCGGATCGAAGCCGCGCCAGGGCAGTCTCGCGCGCGCCCTGGAGCAGGCCCGCGCGGCCGGCTTTGAGCCCACGACGATCATGCGCTTCTTCGACGAGGCGCTGGTCTGTCCGGTGCTGACCGCGCATCCGACCGAGGTGCAGCGGCGAAGCACGTTCTCCAGCCAGATGGCCATCGCCCGATTGCTCGACGAGCGGAGCCGCATCGCGCTCACCCCGGAGGAGCTCTCCGCCAACAACGAGGATCTGCGCCGCGCCGTCCTGACCCTGTGGCAGACGCGGATGCTGCGCCGGGCGAAGCTGTCGGTGACCGACGAGATCGTCAACGGCCTGTCCTACTACGACTACACCTTCCTGACGGAATTGCCGCGGCTCTACGGCATGCTCGAAGACGAGCTGGGGGCGCTGGGCCTGACCCGGACCGATCTGGCCTCGGGGCCGGTCGAGCTGCCCTGCTTCCTCCGGATCGGCAGCTGGATCGGCGGCGACCGCGACGGCAATCCCTTCGTCACCGCCGAGGTGCTGAAATCCGCATTGCGCCTGCAATCGATGCGCGCGCTCGGCTTCTACCTCGACGAGGTGCACCAGCTCGGCTCCGAACTGCCGATCGCCGAAGGCCTGGTCGAAGTGAGCCCGGAGCTGACCGCGCTCGCGGCGCGCTCGCCGGACAACTCGCCGCACCGCGCGGGAGAGCCCTATCGCCGGGCGCTGACCGGCATCTACGCGCGGCTGGCGGCGACCGCCGAAGCGCTCGACCAGTTCGAGAGCGAGCGGGCACCGCTGGGCAGCGCGCCCGCCTACACCGCTGCCGGGGAACTCGCCGGCGAGCTCGACGTCCTGCATCGCTCGCTCGGCAACCACGGCTCGGGCCTCCTGGCGCGCGGCCGGCTGCGCCGGCTGAGACGGGCCGTGGCGGTATTCGGCTTTCATCTGGCCAGTCTCGACCTGCGCCAGAATTCGGATGTCCATGAGCGCACCGTCGCCGAACTGCTCTCGGCCGCCGGGGCCTGCGCCGACTACCGGGCGCTCGACGAGGAGGCGCGCATCGCGCTGCTCGTCGAGGAGCTGGCCACCGCGCGGCCGCTCGCCTCGGCGTTCATCGCCTATTCGGAAGAGACGACGTCCGAGCTCGCCATCCTGCGCAGCGCCCGCGAACTGCAGGGCCGCTACGGTCTGGCCGCGCTCGAGAACGTCGTCATCTCCAAGAACGACGCCGTCTCCGACATCCTCGAAGTGGCGCTGCTGCTCAAGGAAGCCGGCCTGCTGCGGCAGGCCGGCGAGCTCATGGACGCGAACATCGTGCCGCTGTTCGAGACCATCGCCGATCTGCAACGCTGCCCCGCGATCATGGATCGGCTGCTCGCCCTGCCGCTCTACCGCAAGCTCCTCAAAGCGCGCGGCATGGTCCAGGAGGTGATGCTCGGCTATTCCGACAGCAACAAGGACGGCGGCTTCCTCACCTCGGGATGGGAACTGTACCGGGCCGAGATCGCGCTGGTCGAGGTGTTCAGGAAGCACGGCGTGCGCCTGCGCCTGTTCCACGGCCGCGGCGGCAGCGTCGGCCGCGGCGGCGGACCGAGCTTCGACGCCATCCTGGCCCAGCCCGGCGGCGCGGTCCAGGGGCAGATCCGGATCACCGAGCAGGGCGAGGTGATCGCCTCGAAATATTCGAACCCCGAAGTCGGCCGGCGCAACCTGGAGATCCTCGCCGCCGCCACGCTCGAAGCGACCCTGCTGGCCCAGCCGGCGGCCGCGCCGCGTCCGGAGTATCTGGCGGCGATGGCCGAACTGTCGCAGCTCGCCTATCGCGCCTATCGCCATCTGGTCTATGAGACGCCCGGCTTCGAGCGCTATTTCTGGGAGTCGACGGTGATCAGCGAGATCGCCGAATTGAACATCGGCAGCCGCCCGGCCTCGCGCAAGCAGAGCGCCGCGATCGCCGATCTGCGCGCGATTCCCTGGGTCTTCAGCTGGGCCCAGTGCCGCCTGATGCTGCCCGGCTGGTACGGCTTCGGCGCCGCGGCCCGTTCCTGGCTCGAAGCGCGCGGCGACGCGGGCCTCGCGATGCTGCGCGAGATGCACCGCGACTGGCCGTTCTTCCGCACCCTGCTGTCGAACATGGACATGGTGCTGGCCAAGAGCGACATCGCCATCGCCTCGCGCTACGCCGATCTGGTCAAGGACGCCGCGCTGCGCGACGCGATCTTCCCGCGCATCAGGGCCGAATGGCAGGCGAGCATCGACATGCTCCTGGCCATCACCGGCCGGCAGGAACTGCTGCAGGACAATCCGCTGTTGAAGCGCTCGATCCGCAACCGCTTCCCCTACCTCGATCCGCTCAATCATCTGCAGATCGAACTGCTGCAGCGCCACCGCAGCGGCGAAGGCAGCGAACGCGTCAGGCGCGGCATCCACCTGTGCATCAACGGCATCGCCGCAGGCCTGCGAAACAGCGGCTAGCGCCCGTTTTGCCCCGGGCTTTTCCCGGGGCAATTACGGGCGCTTGTGCCGCGCAGCGGCCTAGTGCCACCTCGT